>NZ_JBFUPQ010000020.1:0-55267 GCF_041360655.1 Luteibacter sp. RCC_6_2
TTTCCGCTGAGCCAGGAGGGCGAATCGGAAACCCCCGCCCGACCGTCCGAGCCCGAAGGGGCGCCAGCCATCAGACAGGGCCGCGCAGCGGCATCCCTTCCCAAGGGACGGCACCGCCTGTCGCGCCGAGGGTGGCGCCCGGCAGCTCCCCGCCACGCACACGGCGAATGCGAGGGCGAAAGCCGAGCCCTTCCGAAGCGCGAAGTACTGGCCCGCTGCCGCGGGATCGCCGCTGAAGCGGCTCCCACGAGGATCGGCTCTCAAGAGGGTCGGCTCCTACCAAAGAAAAAGGCCTCGTTTCCGAGGCCTTTTCGATCAGTAGTCGCGCTTCTTGCGTGGGGGCTTGCCGCCGCCGCTGGCGCCCGGGCGGGCGCCGGAGGGGCGGAAGCCGCTGCGCTGGGGCGGACGCGAGGCACCGCCGCCACCGCCGCTTTGCGGCGCTTCCTTGCCGTCCCACTCGGCGATCTTCAACTGCTGCTGGGCGACCCACACCTTCTTCAGGTGGTTGAAGGTCTCGGCCGGCATGCCGTCGGGCAGGTCGATCAGGCTGTAATCGTCGCGGATACTGACGCGGCCGATGAACTTCGCCTCGACACCGCCTTCGTTGGCGATCGCGCCGACGATGTTGCCCGGCTTCACGCCGTGCTCGTGGCCGACCTCGATGCGATAGGTGCGCTTGCCGGCCTCGGTCACGTGCGGACGGGGCTGGCGCATGCCTTCGCGCACCGGGCGGCGGTCGTTGAAGTCGCCGCCATCGCGCGACGGACGCTCACGCTCGTACTCGCGAGGCGGCCGTTCGGTGTATTCGCGCTTGGCCGGCGGTTCGAGCAGCAGCGGCTGGTCGCCCTGGGCGATGCGCGCCAGCGCGGCGGCGATCTCGATCGCCGGCACGTCGTGTTCCTGCTCGTACTTTTCCACCAACTGCTGGAAGAGGCCGAGGTCGCCGGTGGCCAGCGTATCCGTGATGCGCTGGTTGAACTTGTTGACGCGGGTGTCGTTCACCGCCTCGATCGTGGGCAGCTGCATCTGCTCGATCGGCTGGCGCGTCGCGCGCTCGATCTGGCGGAGCAGGTTCTTCTCGCGCGGCGTGACGAAGAGGATCGCCTCGCCGCTGCGGCCCGCGCGGCCGGTGCGGCCGATGCGGTGCACGTACGACTCGGTGTCGTGCGGGATGTCGTAGTTCAGCACATGGCTGATGCGTTCCACGTCGAGGCCGCGCGCGGCGACGTCGGTGGCGATCAGGATGTCGAGCTTGCCCGTCTTCAGCTGGTCGATGACGCGTTCGCGCTGGGCCTGTGCGATGTCGCCGTTGATCGCCGCGGCGGCGAAACCGCGCGCCTGCAACTTGCTGGCGAGTTCCTCGGTGGCGGACTTGGTGCGCGCGAAGACGATCATCGCGTCGAAGCTTTCGGCCTCGAGGATGCGCGTGAGCGCGTCGAGCTTGTGCACGCCACTGACCCACCAGTAACGCTGGCGGATATTCGCCGCGGTGGTGGTCTTGTTCTTGATCGTGACCTCGACCGGCTCTTTCAGGTAGGTCTGCGCGATGCGGCGGATCGGCGCCGGCATGGTCGCGGAGAACAGCGCCACCTGGCGACTGGCGGGCGTGGCCTGGAGCAGCTTTTCGACATCGTCGATGAAGCCCATGCGGAGCATCTCGTCGGCCTCGTCGAGCACCATGAAGCGCAGGCCGGAGAGATCCAGCGTGCCCTTGTCGAGATGGTCGATGACGCGGCCGGGCGTGCCGACGATGACCTGGGCGCCGCGCTTGAGGCCCTGCAACTGCGGGCCATAGCTCTGGCCGCCGTAGATCGGCAGTACCTGGAAGCCGGGCAGGTAGGTGGCGTACTTCTGGAACGCCTCGGCCACCTGGATGGCCAGTTCGCGCGTGGGCGCGAGCACCAGTGCCTGCGGCTTGTTGCCGGCCTTCAGGTCGATGCGCGACAGCACGGGCAGGGCGAAGGCCGCTGTCTTGCCGGTACCGGTCTGCGCCTGGCCGATGACATCGCGGCCTTCGAGCAGGGCCGGGATGGTGGCGGCCTGGATGGGAGAGGGGGTCTCGTAGCCGACTTCGGTCAGCGCACGCACGACGTTGGCGTCGAGCGCGAGCGCGCTGAAACCGGGCAGGGCCGGAGCGTTATTTGTATCGGGGGATGACATGGCGACCTCGAAAGGGGCGCGGCGGCGACATTCGGCGCCGGGCAGTAAACGTATTGTAGCAGCGATATGCGTGGTTCGCCGTGGGTCGTGGCCGTCCGGCGTGACGGCGTTACACTCTTTGGTCAGCTTCAGTAAGGGACGGGCACATGACGGCGATCGAGACCGTGTCGGAACAGCGTTGCTTCGGCGGCGTTCAAGGCTTTTATTCGCATGTTTCGGACGCTTGCGGGGGAACCATGCGCTTCGCCGTCTACTTGCCGCCGGCCGCGGAAAAGGGCCCCGTCCCGGTGCTCTGGTTCCTCGCCGGCCTCACCTGCACCGCCGAGACCTTCACGATCAAGGCCGGTGCGCAGCGCATGGCGGCGGAACTGGGGCTGGCCCTGGTGATGCCCGACACGAGCCCCCGCGATACCGGATGGGCCGGTGCCACGGGCGATTGGGAGTTCGGCGAGGGCGCAGGGTTCTATCTCGACGCCACCGAAGCGCCGTGGAACGAGCGCTTCCGCATGTACAGCTACGTGGTGGACGAATTGCCGCGCCTCGTATCCGGGCGGTTTCCGCTGGATACGGGGCGACAGGGCATATTCGGCCATTCCATGGGTGGCCATGGCGCCTTGGTGGTCGCCCTGCGCAATCCCGGCCGTTACCGCTCGTTGTCCGCCTTCGCACCGATCGTCGCTCCCGCCAGTGTCCCGTGGGGCCAGAAAGCCTTTCCGCGCTACCTCGGCACGGATCGCTCCAGCTGGGCGAGGTATGACGCCACCCGTCTGGTGGAGGAAGGCGCCCGTTTCGACGGCACGATCCTGGTGGACCAGGGCGAGGCCGATGGATTCCTGCTCGACCAGTTGCAGCCGCAGCGTTTCGAGGCCGCCTGTGAAGAGGCCGGGCAGGCGCTCGACCTGCGCATGCGACCGGGCTACGACCACGGTTACTACTTCATCCAGACCTTCATCGAGGATCACCTGCGTCACCACGCGAAAGCGTTGATCCCATGAGCGAACCGATAAGGATGCGCACGTCGCGCACGGTGATCCGGCTGCTCGACGTGGAGGAAGCGGAACTCCTGCAACGCTATCGCACGGAGAACCGTGACCATCTCGCGCCCTGGGAACCCCTGCGCACGACATCGCATTATTCGCTGGAAGGGTGCCGTCAGGCGATCGAGGCGGGCCTCGAGGCGGCGCGTGCCGACCGCGGCTATCCCTTCGCGGTGTTGTCGCCCGATGGTGGCGAGATGATCGCCAGCTTCACCTTCGCGAACGTGGTGCGCGGCGTGTTCCAGGCCTGTCACCTCGGCTACGGCATCGCACGGCGGCATGAAGGCCAGGGACTGATGTACGAGGCCATCGATGCCGGCATCCGCTATGCCTTCGGTCCGCTGGATTTCCATCGGGTGATGGCGAACTACATGCCGCGCAACGACCGCAGTGGGCGCCTTCTCGAACGCCTCGGCTTCGAGAGGGAGGGTTATGCGAAGCGTTACCTGAAGATCGACGGCCTGTGGGAGGACCACGTCCTCACGGCGAAGATCAGAACGCAGGGCTGAGCGGCGAGGATTCACCGGACGCGGGCGTATCGTGTTCCGCGCTGAACAATGCGCGCCATGCACCGCGTTCCTGCCAGGCGAGCAGCAGATAGACGGCCAGCACGAGCACGTGCGGGCCCAGCGTATGGCCTTCGGTGACGAAGTGATAACCGAAGATCGCGACGACCGGGGCGGCCAGCAGGAGCAGGGCGAGCGGCACCAGTCGCGCCGCCATCAAGGCCACGCCGGCGTAGACGAAGACGACGCCGAGCAGGGGCACCACGAAGCCGCTGGCTTCCAATCCCGCCATGAACGCGCGGCCGGCGCTGGTATGCGGGGCCGGAGGTTGCCAGAAAGCGAAGATGTGGTTGAGACCGGAAAAGGTGAACAGGGCGCCGAACGCCGTGCGCAGCACGGCGACGCTGTAACGGTGGAATCGGGTCATGCGGAACTACCTGGGTGGGGAAAACCTGCCAGCACCCATGATCCGGATTGCCGCATGGGCGAACCATCGCCCATGCGGCTAGGCCATCAGGCCTTGTTCGTGGCCGGGCCACGACGCTGGCGACGGCGCTTGTGGCTGCCGGTGTTCTCGCCCGTGCCCGCGGCCGAGTGGCCGTGCGGACGGTGTGCCGGGGGACGTCCGCCGCCGTTGCCGCCGCCCTGGCGCGACTGGCCGCCACTGCCGCCGGGACGGCCCTGGCCACCACCGCTCTGCGAGCGCGGCTGGCGCTGCTGCTGCTTCGGGCGCGGTGCGCCCGCATCCAGGCGCAGCGGCGTGCTCGGCTCGTAGCCGGGCACGTTGCTGATCGAGAGGTCGGTCTTCAGCAGACGGCCGATGTCGCGCAACAGGCCCGATTCGTCGTGGCTGACCAGCGAGATGGCCTGGCCTTCGGCACCGGCGCGGCCGGTACGGCCGATACGGTGCACGTAGTCCTCGGCGACCATCGGCAGGTCGAAGTTGATCACCACCGGCAACTGGTCGATGTCGATGCCGCGTGCGGCGATATCGGTCGCGACCAGGACGGTGACACGGCCCGACTTGAAGTCGGACAGCGCACGCGTGCGCGCGTTCTGGCTCTTGTTGCCGTGGATCGCCGCGGCCTTGACGCCGGACTGTTCGAGGTGACGGACGAGCTTGTCCGCGCCGTGCTTGGTACGGCCGAAGACCAGCGTCTGGCGACGGCTGTCCTGCGACAGGATGTGCAGCAGCAGGTCGCGCTTGGCGGCTGCGTCCACCGGATGCACCACGTGCGTCACGGTATTGGCGACGGTGTTCGCCGGCGTGGTCGATATCTCGCGCGGCTCGCGCATGAACTGCTGGGCGAGGGCCTTGATCTCGGGTGCGAACGTGGCCGAGAACAGCAGTGTCTGGCGTTGGCGCGGCACGGCGGCGAGGATGCGCTTGAGCGCCGGCAGGAAGCCCATGTCGAGCATGCGGTCGGCCTCGTCGAGGACGAGCACGTCGACCTTGGACAGGTCGACCGAGCGCTGCTGCATGTGGTCGAGCAGACGGCCCGGCGTGGCGACGACGATGTCGACGCCGCGGCGCAGGGCCTGCAACTGGTTGCCCATGCCGACGCCGCCGAAGATCACGGTGCTGGAGAGACGCACGTACTTGCCGTAGTCGCGCAGGTTTTCCTGCACCTGGGCGGCGAGTTCGCGGGTGGGCGTGAGGATGAGCGCGCGGATCGGACGGCGGCCTTCGTTGCGTTCATCGCGGGCGAGGCGCTGCAACACGGGCAGGGCGAACGCGGCGGTCTTGCCGGTGCCGGTCTGCGCGGCGGCCATGAGGTCGTGGCCGGCGAGGACTTCGGGGATGGCGGCGGCCTGGATGGGCGTGGGCTTTTCATAGCCTGCCTCGGACAACGCGCGCAGCAACGCGGGCGCAAGGCCCAGCGAATCGAAAGACATGGAGAAACTCCTGCGTGACCCGAGCGTTCCCTGGAACCGCGCTGCGAGTTATGGATTTGGCGGCCGCGAACCATGACGAAGACAGCAGGCTGGCCGGTGTCGTGCGCGCTTCCGGAGGTGGGGGAACGGGCGGGAAAAGCTCCACGCCGGGGGTCCGCAAGGGAGTCGGAGCGCAAGCACGACCCGCCGAGTATACCTTATTGCGGCGCACAATGGGTGGATGGCCGGTTCAGGCTCGCCGGGACGCCGTCATCAGGTAGCTGTTGTACGGCGTCCGCCCGAACAGCGGCCGGAAGTCGACGCGTATCCCGCGCGGTTCGAGCACCCCGCGGATGTCGTCCTCGGTCGGAAAATATTGCGCGCCACCCGGAATCCAGCCGACCGCCTTGATGAATTTCTCTTCCCATACCGTGGCCCGGTAGCGCCAGGAGCCGTCGCGGATGACGTTGCGCAGGATCAGCACGCCGTCGTCGGCCAGGTGGTCCACGGCGAAGGCCAGCAGTTCGCCCTGGCGCTCCTGCGGCAGGTAATGCAGGACATCGAGCATGGCGACGTGGCCACGCAAGGCTTGCGGCGTGGCCGCGTCGCCCTCGCACAGGGCGATCTCGCCGCCCAGCCCGGCCCGTTCCGCGGCGACGCGGCCCATGGCGATCTTGCGGGCGTCGTGATCGAGGCCGACGTAGCCGTCGAGCGCATCGCACGCGTGCAGGTAATGGCCGAGCAGGCCCAGGCCGCAGCCGATGTCGAGCAGGGGCAGGCGTTTTCCGGCGATGGCTCGTGCGGCGGCGGCGTACACGGGATCGGTGGCCAGCTTGCCGTGGATGTAGATCCGGTCGCCGCGGCGACTGAATCGGGAGGCGATGCGCTGCCTCGTCCGGCTGTCGGGGATCATGCGTGGTGGTCCATCCTTAGAAAGGGCCGCGTACGAAGACCGCACGCGGCCTTGGATACTAGCGCTGTTGCTGCGGCTGGTTGCTCTTGTTGACATAGGCGTCGTACTCGCCCTTGTCGACCTTGCCGTCGTGGTTGAGATCGGCTTCGGGGAAGTGCGCGCGCAGTTGCTTGAGTGCGTCGACATCCTTGGGAATGTCGCTGCGCTTGATGCCCTTGCCGTCCTTGCTGATCTCGGAAAACGCGGGGGCGCCACCGCTGTCGGAGCCGCCCTGCGCCTGGGCGTGGACCACGCCGATACCCAGGCCGGCAAGGAGTGCGAGTGAAACGATCGATCGCGAGTACTTCATGAGTCCTCCGTCTGTCGTGGTGGCCGCCAGTGTAGTGGCATGCCGTCATTGCGCCGTGAGGCGCACGTCGGATCTTAACGCTGTGCTAGCCTCGGCGCCGCCCGATCGTTGAGGAAATTCTCATGTCGCTTCCCGCCGCGCTGCGCGATCTCGACCATACGCAGCGGCACACCGTGATAGCCAGCTTCCTGGGTTGGACCCTCGACGCCTTCGATTATTTCTTGCTGACCTTCGTCATCCTCGCCGTGGCCAACGAGTTCCACGTGCCAAAGCAGGAGGTGACCTATGGCTTGTTCCTCACCCTCGCCGCACGACCGATCGGCGCGCTGATCTTCGGTCGCCTGGCCGACCGCTACGGGCGCCGGCCGGTGCTCATGTTCGACATCGTCCTGTTCTCACTGCTGGAGGTGGCCTGCGCGTTCTCGCCATCGCTGGGCGTGCTGCTCGGCCTGCGCTTCCTCTTCGGCATCGCGATGGGAGGCGAGTGGGGCATCGGGGCGTCGCTGGCGATGGAATCGATTCCAGCCAGTTCGCGGGGCTTCGTTTCCGGCTTGCTGCAAAGCGGATACCCGTGTGGCTTCTTCCTCGCGGCGCTCGCCAACTGGTTGCTGGTGGACCACATCGGCTGGCGCGGCCTCTTCGTGGTCGGCGCGTTGCCTGCGCTGCTCGTGCTGTACATCCGGCGCAAAGTGCCGGAGTCGCCGGTGTGGGAGAGCCGCCGCACGCATGCGCGCGAGAGCGTCTTCGTCTCCATGCGCGGGCACTGGAAACTGTTCGTCTACCTCATGCTCCTGATGGCGGCGTTCAACATGTTCAGCCACGGATCGCAGGACATGTATCCGACCTTCGTGCAGGAGACCCTGGGAATTCCCGCCGGCTCGGGCACCGCGTTCCTGCTCACGGCGCTGCTCAACCTCGGTGCGCTGGCCGGTGGCCTGACCTTCGGCTCGCTCTCCGAGCGCATCGGCCGGCGCAAGGCGATCATCATCGCGGCGCTGCTGGCGATCCCGGTGGTTCCGCTGTGGATGTACGGAGGCTCGTTGCTCCTGCTCGGCCTGGGCGCCTTCTTCATCCAGGTGATGGTGCAGGGCGCGTGGGGCGTGGTGCCCACCCATCTCAATGAACTGTCGCCCGATGCCGTCCGTGGCACCTTGCCGGGCTTCGCCTACCAGATGGGCAACCTGCTCGCGGCGATCACCGCCACCGCGCAGACCTGGCTGGCGGGGCAGCGGGGCGGCGATTTCGCCTTCGCCATGTCGACCTGGATAGCGGGGGTGGCCCTGGTTCTGGCCCTACTGACCTGGCTCGGGCCGGAGGCTCGTGGCGTCGGCTTCGGCCGCCACCGTGGTCCGACGTGACGCCACGACCGGGCGCGGCTAAAATCCCCCGTTTTCCTCCGGTAGAAACCAACATGCAGGCTGGCAAGGGCAAGGTCATCTCGTTCCATTACACCCTCACCGTCGATGGCGAGAAGGTCGAAAGCTCGATCGAGGGCGGCGAGCCGTTGTGGATCCTGCTCGGCCACGGCCAGCTGATCCCCGGCCTCGAGGCCGGCCTCGAAGGCAAGTCGGTCGGCGACACCTTCGATGTCGAGATCGCCCCGGAGCAAGGCTACGGTCCTCGCCAGGAAGGCCTGACGCAGCGCGTGCCGAAGAAGTACTTCCCGCAGCAGGGCAAGGGCCTGAAGGCCGGCGACAGCACCGTGCTTTCGTTGAAGGAAGGCGGCAGCCGCGTGGTCGTGGTGCAGAAGATCGGTTCGAGCGTCGTCGACGTCGACCTCAACCATCCCATGGCGGGCAAGACGCTCAACTTCCATGTGGACGTGCAGACGGTGCGTGACGCGACGGAAGAGGAAATCGCGCACGGGCATGCCCACCCGAACGGCGACGCCGCGCACTGAGGATCATCGCCGACCCTGTCGGCGATTCGCGATGACTTCGTAAACAAAGACGGCGCCCCAGGGCGCCGTCTTTGTTTCAACCAGAAGGGTCTTAAACCACCGACTGGCCGTTCACCGAAATCTCGACGTCGATATTTCCGCGCGTGGCGTGCGAGTACGGGCAGACGTTTTCGTGGGCGAAGGCGACGATTTCCTTCGCGGTCGCATCGTCGACACCCGGCAGGCTCACCTCGAGCTTCGCGCGGATGGCGAACCCGTTTTCCTGGCGCTTGCCGATGCTGACGCTGCTGGCGACGGAGGCATCGTCGGCCTTGACCTTCTTCTGGCCGGCGACGAAACGCACGGCGCCTTCGAAGCAGGCCGCGTAGCCGGCGGCGAACAGCTGTTCGGGATTGCTGCCCTCACCGGTACCACCCATGGACTTCGGCAGGCGCAGGTCCATGTCGATGCGGCCGTCGTCGCTCTTGACGTGACCATTGCGGCCGCCTGCGACCTTGGCATGTGCGGTGTAGAGGGCGTCGCCGTCGAACTTGGAGATATTGCTCATGGGTTTTGTCCTTTGTCGTCTGGGAGGGAAAGGGCTGGTTGGCCGTTCACGAGAAATAGTAAAGCACGCAATTTAATCGCGTGCAATTCAATTCATGAACCATCGATCGGCGCGTTGCCGTCCGTTCAGTTCAGGACGCGGCGCCCATAGGCGAAGTTCTCTTTCCAGTAGGCGCCATCCAGATCGTCCAAACGTACCGTGCCACCCGAGTTCGGCGCGTGTACGAAACGACCCTTGCCGACGTAAACCCCTACATGAGTGATGTGGCCGCGGCCGAAGAAGACGAGGTCGCCGCTGGAAAGCTCGGTCTCGTCGACCTTCGGCTTGTCGAGGGCGGCCATCTCAGCCGAGGTCCGGGGCAGGCGCAGTCCGGTCGACGTCAGGTAGATGTAGTTGATGAGCCCGCTGCAGTCGAAACCGCCCTGCGGGGTATTGCCGCCCCAGCGGTAGGGTGTGCCGACCAGGCCGATGGCGCGAAAGAGCACATCGTTGGCGGCATCGGCCGGTGGCGCGTCGGCCGGCTTGGTGGACCAGCCCAGGTTTTTCGCGATGGGTACGGCCGATGCGGGATTGCGGCGCTGCGAGGACGATGGTTTGTGCGGGGCGCTGCCACAGGCGGCGAGCAGCATCAGCACGGCCGCCACCGCGAGGGGGCGGAGCCATGCTCGTGGGTGAAAAGGGCGGGTGGCTGGCGACATCGGGCGTTTCCCCTGTCAGGATCGGCTGGGTGAGGTTATCAAATCAATGAGTTGCGTGGAATACCTGTTAAAGAGCGCGAATTCATGCCGGCTGTGTTGGGTGTTAGGGCTCGGTTTCGCCCTCGCGTTCGCCGTGTGCGTGGCGGGGGAGCTGCCGGGCGCCACGTGCCGCACCCGGGTGGGAAGCGGGCTGGCCCGCGAGTCCTCAATCTGTCTGCTGGCGAAGGAGGCCTTGCGGTGATCGGGCGAGGCTTGTCAGCGCTCGCTCGGTTGCAGTGCACAGCCTCACTCGCTCGACATAGGGTGGCGAATCGCGGGCCAGCCCGCTTCCCACCCGGGTGAGGGAGCCTCACGGGAGGTGGCTTGCACGTGCGGTGTCCATCCCGGCGTCGGCTTTGCCCCACCACCCAACGCCCGCCCAACGGCAAAGAACCCTAAAATGCCCCGATGGATAAATCCCGAAGCGACGTTCTGATCATGGGTGGCGGCGTGATCGGGTTGGCGTGCGCGTTGTATCTGTTGAAGGCGGGGGCGAGGGTGCGGGTGCTCGAACAGGCCCAGCCCGGTAGCGGAAGCTCCCACGGCAACTGCGGCACGATCACGCCCAGCCACGCAGGGCCGCTGACCATGCCGGGCATGGTCGGAACGGCCCTGGGTTCGCTGTTGCGACGCGATGCGCCGCTCTACGTGAATCCGCGTCCCGATGCGGCCCGGGCACGCTGGCTGCTCGGTTTCGCCCGGAACTGCACCTGGGCGCGGTACCGGCAAGCGGGTGAGGCGCGAGGGGCGATCCTGGCCCGCTCGCGGGTCTTGCTGGGCGACCTGGTCGCCAGCGAAGGCATGGCCTGCGAATTCGAGGAAGTGGGTGAACTCTACGTCTACCGCCAAGCGCGCACGCTGCGGAACGACCAGCCGCACGTGGACTTGCTGCGCCGGCTCGGCATGGACGTGCGGGAACTGGATGCCGACCAGGCCATGGCGCTGGAACCGGGCTTGCGCGATGGCGTGGTGGGCGCCTTGCTGCATCCCGGCGATGCGCGGCTGAGACCGGACTGGTACGTCGCGGAACTGGCGCGACGGGTGCGTGAACTCGGCGGAGCGATCGAGACCGGTGCGCGGGTGGATTCATTCGTCCTCGACGGTGCGCGCGTCTCCCACGTGCGTACCACTCGCGGCGTCTTCCAGGGCGACCGCGTGGTCATGGCGCTGGGCGCGTGGTCGCCGTTGATCGGCAAGCTGCTCGACATCCGTTTGCCGATGCAGCCGGGCAAAGGCTATTCGCTGACCTGGGAACGGCCACCCGAGCATGCGCCACGTCATTCGCTGGTGCTGCGGGAAGCCGCCGTGTGCGTCACGCCCTGGGCCTCGGGGTTCCGTCTTGGCAGCACGATGGAATTTTCGGGCTTCGACGAGGGCCTCAACCCGTTGCGCATCGACGCGTTGCGGCGTGGCGCGGCCACCTATCTTCACGAGCCGGAAGGACGCGGCGAGGTCGTGCCCTGGTGGGGTTGGCGGCCGATGAGCGTGGACGAGGTGCCGATCATCGGCCCGAGCGCGCGCTGGTCGAACCTGATGTACGCGACGGCGCACGGCATGCTCGGCATCAGCATGTCGGCGGCGACGGGGGAGCTGGTGGCCAGTCTCCTGGCGGGCCCGGCGCCGACGCTGGACCCGGCGCCTTATTCACCCGCGCGATTCGGGTTGTAGATGCAAGGACCTTCGTCATCGCATTTGCTACGGTGTCACCTCCCCACCCCAAGGAACATGGCATGACTTCGGAAGCTTTCGACCTGATCGTGATCGGCGGCGGCTCGGGCGGACTCGCCGCGGCGATCAGGGCGTCGAAGCACGGCGCCAAGGTCGCGCTGCTGGAACCGAAGGAACTGGGTGGCACGTGCGTCAATTCCGGCTGCGTACCGAAGAAGGCGATGTGGTACGCGGCGCAGATGGCCGAGGCGCAGTACATCGCGGTGGATTACGGTTTTCACGACAAACCCGGCAGCCTCGACTGGCCCCGTTTCATCGAGCGGCGCCAAGAGTATGTCGAGCGCATCCGGGTGAAGTACCAGCAGGCGCTCGACACGGGCCACATCACCGTCATGCGTGAATACGGGCGCTTCCTCGCCCGCGGTCGCGTCCAGGCGGGCACGCGCGAACTGACCGCTCCGCATGTGCTCATCGCCACCGGTTCGACGCCCAACCGGCTGGACAAGCCGGGCTTCGACCTCGGCATGACGTCCGATGGCTTCTTCGACCTCCGTGCGTGCCCGCGCCGCACGGCCATCGTGGGCGGCGGCTACATCGCGGTGGAACTGGCGGGCGTGCTGCGCGCCCTGGGCAGTGACGTGGACATGTACGTGCGTGGCCGCCTGATGAGCGGCTTCGACGAGGAAATGGCTTACGGCCTCGGCGACGAGATGCGCCAGCATGGCATCCGTGTCCACTACGAATGCCAGATCGACGCGGTGCACGAGAAGGACGGCGTGCTCCTTCTGGACTGCGACCGTGGCGACCATCCGGCGCCCTACGACGCCTTGATCTGGGCCGTGGGCCGGCACGCCGATACCGCCTCGCTCGACATCGGCCGCATCGGCCTCGTCACCGGCGACGACGGGCACGTGGAGATCGACGATTACCAGAACACCAACGTGCCGGGTGTCTACGCGGTGGGCGACGTGACCCAGCGCATGGCGCTGACGCCCGTGGCCGTCGCGGCGGGCCGCAAGCTCGCCGACCGCCTGTTCGGCGGCAAGCCGGAGGCGAAGCTCGATTACCAGAACATCCCCAGCGTGGTGTTCTCGCATCCGCCGCTGGGCACCATCGGCATGTCGGAGCAGCAGGCGCGCGAGCGATACGGCGCCGACGTGCACCTCTACAAACAGTCGTTCGTACCGATGCAGCTGGCGCTGGCGCACCGGCCGATCACCACGCGTTTCAAGCTGATCTGCGTGGGGGAGGATTCCCGCATCGTCGGTATGCAGATGCTCGGTCCTGGGGTGGACGAGATCCTCCAGGGCTTCGCCGTGGCGATCAAGATGGGCGCCACCAAGGCCGACCTCGACGCCACCCTGGCCATCCATCCGACCTCGTCCGAGGAAATGGTGCTGATGGGCGATCGGGTGCCCGGATGAGCGGTACACTCTTGCCATGAGCCCGTACACCCTTCACCGCGGCACCGCGCCGCTCCTGATCAGCCTGCCGCACAACGGCAGCGCCATTCCCGATGATCTCGCCGCGCGCATGAAGCGTCCGGCGCGGCGATCCCCGGACACCGACTGGCATGTGGCCGAGCTGTACGATTTCGCCCGCGGCATGGGCGCGAGCGTGATCAAGCCGTTCGCCTCACGCTATGTCGTGGACCTGAACCGTCCCGCCGACGGCCACGCCCTCTACCCGGGGCAGAGCGAGACCGGCCTCGTGCCCACCGTGCTGTTCAATGGCGAACCGATCTACCGCGCCGGCGCCGAGCCGGATGCGGCGGAAATCGCCGACCGCGTGAAACGGTGGTGGAAGCCTTATCACCGCGCGCTCGCCGACGAACTGGCACGCCTGAAAGCGGAGTTCGGGCATGTGGTGCTGTGGGAAGGACATTCCATCCGCAGCCATGTGCCGATGCTGTTCGAGGGACGTCTGCCCGACCTCAACCTCGGCACGGCCGATGGCGCGAGTTGCTCGCCCGGCCTGCAGGCGAAACTCGCCGCCGTGCTGGAGAGGCAGGATGAGTATTCCTTCGCGGTGAACGGCCGTTTCAAGGGCGGCTACATCACCCGTCATTACGGCAAGCCCGCACATGGGATCGACGCCGTGCAACTCGAGCTCGCCCAACTGAACTACATGGACGAGGATTCCTTCGAGTACCTGCCGAAGAGCGCGGCGAGCGTGCAGGTGCTGATCGGGGAGATGCTGAAGGTCTGTCTCGACAGCGCGCGGACAGTCACTCCGTAGGCCAATCGCCGACTTTGTCGGCGATGCCTACGAAGCCAGCGCCGCCACGCATTTCAGCTCGATCGCTATCGGCGTAGGCAACGCAGTGATCCCCACCGTGGTCCGGCATGCATCCACGCCCCGGAACGCTTCCGCATAAAGCCGGTTATACGCGGCGAAGTCGCGCTCCATGTCGGTCAGGTACACCGTGACATCCACCAGGTCTTCGAAGCGCGCCCCACTGGCGTCGAGCACGGCGCGCACATTGGCGAACACCTGCCGGCACTGGGCCTCGATGTCGTACGACACGAGCTTTCCCGTATCGTCGACGACGTTGCCGGGAATGGCATCGGTAGCCGGCACTCGCGGGCCGATACCCGAAAGGAACAGCAAGGGACCGACACGCCGTGCGTGCGGATAAGCGCCGACCGGCGCGGGTGCGCCCTCGGCGCGGATGACGTCATTGCCCATGGTCGATGCAGATGTTCCTGGCTTCGGTGAAGAAACGCATGGCTTCGAAACCGCCTTCGCGGCCGACGCCGGATTGCTTCGTGCCGCCGAACGGCGTGCGCAGGTCGCGCAGCATCCAGCAGTTCACCCAGACGATGCCGAACTCCAGGCGTGACGAGAAACGATGCGCACGCGAGACATCGCGAGTCCACACCGAGGCGGCAAGTCCGTAGGGCGTGCCGTTGGCGATCGCCAGCGCCTCGTCCTCCGTGTCGAACGGGATCAGCGTGACGACCGGGCCGAAAATTTCTTCCTGGTTGGTGGCCGTGTCGGGCGCAAGACCCTCGATCACCGTCGGCGCGATGAACCAGCCATCGGCGCAACGTCCTCCCACATCCACCCGGTCGCCCCCGGTGAGGATGCTGCCGCCTTCCGCGCGGGCGCGTTCGATACAGCCGCTGACCTTGTCGAAATGTGCCTGGGAGACGAGCGCCCCGAGCTGGTTGCGCTCGTCGAGTGGATCGCCCACCCGCAACGCCCGCACCCGCTCCAGGTATTCGCGACGGAAGCGTTCGTAGATCGGGCGCTGCACCAGCAGCCTCGATCCACACAGACAGATCTCGCCCTGGTTGGCGAAGCCGGAGCGAACGATCGTCGCCATCGATGCATCGGCGAAGTCGAAGTCGTCGAAGACGATGGTCGGGTTCTTCCCGCCCAACTCCAGCGAGACCTTCTTCAGGCGCGGCGCGGCCGCCGCGGCGATGGCCACGCCGGTGCGCGTGCTGCCCGTGAAGGAGACCGCCTTCACCGTGTCATGGACGACGATGGCTTCGCCGACCGCCGGACCGCTGCCATGGACGATGTTCAGCACGCCGGGCGGGAAACCGGCCTCCTCCGCGAGCGTGCCCAGCAGCCATGCGGTGTACGGAGTGACTTCGGATGGCTTGGCCACCACCGTGTTGCCGGCGGCCAGGGCAGGGGCGATCTTCCAGGTGAACAGGTAGAGCGGCAGGTTCCACGGGCTGATGCAGCCGACCACGCCCAAGGGCAGGCGCAGCGTGTAGTTGATGGCCCCTTGCTCCATGGCATGCGATTCAGCGCTCCATTGGCTTGCCGCCGCCGCGAAGAAACGCAGGTTCGCCACGGCTCGCGGGATGTCGAGCGTGCGTGCGAGCGCCAGGGGCTTGCCGCTGTCTTGCGATTCGGCCTCGGCAAAGGATTCCAGTCGCGCCTCGATCGCATCGGCCAGGCGCTGCATGCAGCGGGCACGGCGTTCCGCCGGCGTCATGGCCCAGCCCGGCGCTGCGCGCGATGCGGCAGCCACCGCGTCGGCGACGTCGACGGCATCGGAATCCGGGCAGCGCGCGAAGACGTGCCCGGTCGCGGGATCGACGACGTCCAGATAACGGCCACCCCGCGGCGCGCGCGAATGGCCGTCGATCAGGTTGGCGAGGACGATCATGGCCCGCCTTAGTTCAGGCCGCGGGTGCGGCCGCCATCGACGGAAATGCTGGTGCCGTTGACGTATCCCGCGGCCGGACTGGCGAGGAAGGCGATCATGGCGGCGATTTCCGCCGGTTCGCCGAAACGGGCGGCGGGCACGCTGGCGAGCAGGCCCCGCTCCACCTCTTCGCGGGTGCGGCCTGCATCCACGCTGGCTTTCACCAGTGCTTCAAGCCGCGGCGTACGGGTGTAGCCGGGAAGGATGTTGTTCACCGTGATGCCGTCGGGTGCGACCTCGGCGGCCAGGGTCTTGGCCCAGCCGGCCATGGCCGCTCGCGTGGTGTTGGAAACGCCCAGGTTGGGAATCGGTTCCTTCACCGATGTGGAGATGATGTTCACGATCCGTCCGTAACGCGCCTCGCGCATGCCGGGCAGGCAGGCATGGGTGATCACCTGCGCGGCGATCACATGCTGACGGTAGGCCGTGAGGAAGGCCTCCGGCTCCGCGCTCCATACCGGGCCGGGCGGCGGCCCGCCGCTGTTGTTCACCAGCACGTGTACGGCATGGTTCTTGACCACTTCGCCGATGGCCTGGGCCAGGGCGGCGGTGTCGAGCATGTCGACGGCGACGTGGCTATGGGTCTGCCCGGGTTGCGTGGCCGGCAACTCGGCGGCGAGCGCGACGAGCGCGTCGGCGGAGCGGGAGAGCAGGGTGACGCTGGCCCCGAGTTCCGCCAGTTCGAAGGCGGTGGCGCGTCCGAGCCCTTGCGAAGCGCCGCATACCAGCGCGTGACGACCGGTGAGACGAAGATCCATGCGGCGCTCCCTGGAATGAGGGTGGTGGGCGGTCAGCCCTGTTTCATTGCCCACCACTGTATCGCCATTGCGGCGAACCAGCACGGCCAGGCGAACCACGGCGAACGTTTCCACCAGGCCTGCCAGCGGCTGAGGGCGTCGTCGTCGAACAGCGCCGGCGCGTCAGAGCGCAGCACCCGGCGCACGCGCAGCCAGTTGGCCATGCCGTTGGGACGGCCGGTGTCGGCCTCCACGATGGTCTTCCACTGGTCGGGATAACGCTTGCGCAGCAACGCGGTGAAACGCCACTGCGCGACGAAGTGCAGGACGAAGAAGGCGACCGCGCCGAGCAGGAGCAGCAAGTAAAGATAGACCGCGGTCTGCATATCGGTCAGCTGCCTTTCTCTTTGTCTTTCTTCGTGTCATCGGTACGGAGCAGGTCGGTGGTCACCACCTCGCGGATCGTCGAGATCACGCCGTTGCCTTGCTGGGCCTTCGAGCAGACGGCGTTGTTGATCGCCTTCTTGTAGGTGTCGTTCTGCATGCCGACGTAGAGGACGCCATCGGGACCGTGCGCGATCTTGAAGCTGCCAGCGGGGTTCATCTTCACGGGCGCCTCGGCCGAGAACGTGGTGGGCGACTGCTCCCAATAGGTCTGGCTCTTCTGCTGCTTGGCCGACGAATACACCACCAGATAGCGGGCCTTGTCGTCGACGACCTTGAACTTGCCGAACGCCCCGGTCGTCTCGCTCGTCCAGCCGATGTATTCGCACAGCTGGATGTCTTCCGAATGCAGCGGCTGGAAGGCGTCGTCCAGTAAGACCACCGTCGGCGCGAAGAGATAGCTCGAACTGAGCCAGCGGCCGTTGAGCTCGGACTTCATCGCGATGGTGTAGGGCAGGTGCGCGCCCTGTGGCAGGCGGAAGGCGAGGAAATAGCTGCGGTCGCCGTTGAGGTTGGCGACCGGGCTGTCCTTGCTCAACTCGAATCGCTGCGGTTGCCAGGGCAGCATGTCCTGGTAGGACAGGTCGGCGAAACTGCCGCAGCAGGGCGACGCGTCGTCGAGTGTCTTGCGTGCGATGTCGATCGTGTTCGTCGGGTTTTCCGGCGGACGGAAGTTCGGCGGCACGATCGTGCGGCAAGCGCCCAGCGCGGTGAGCGCCAGGGCAAGCAGCAGGAGACGGGGGACGGAAGGGGGCATGATCGTCTCAGTGGGTCAGAACTCGGCACTCCCTGCCGCGCGGGGATAGGGGATGGCGTCTCGAATGTTGGACAGGCCGCAGACATAGACCAGCAGGCGCTCGAAGCCAAGGCCGAAGCCGGCATGGGGCACGGTGCCGTAGCGGCGCAGGTCGCGATACCAGTCGTAGGTGGCCTTGTCGAGGTGGAACTGGTCCATGCGCCGGTCGAGGTAGTCGAGGCGTTCCTCGCGCTGGGCGCCGCCGATGATCTCGCCGATGCCGGGCGCCAGGACGTCCATGGCCGCGACCGTCTTGCCGTCGTCGTTGAGGCGCATGTAGAACGCCTTGATCTGTTCGGGGTAGTTCATGACGACCACGGGACGGCCGATATGTTCCTCGGCGAGGAAGCGCTCGTGCTCGGTCTGCAGGTCGATGCCCCAGGCGACGGGGTGCTCGAACTTCTTGCCGGACTTCTGCAGGATCGAGACGGCCTCGGTGTAGTCGATACGCTCGAACGGCTTGGCGATGAAGGCTTCCAGCCGTGTGATGGCATCCGGCTGCACGCGCTCGGCGAAGAACGCCATGTCGTCGGGACGCTCGTCGAGCACGGCCTTGAAGATGCCCTTGAGGAATAGTTCGGCGAGATCGGCGTTGTCGTCGAGGTTGGCGAAGGCCACCTCGGGCTCGACCATCCAGAACTCGGCCAGGTGGCGCGTGGTGTTCGAGTTTTCGGCGCGGAACGTGGGACCGAAGGTGTAGACCTTGCTCATCGCCAGGGCATAGCCCTCGACGTTGAGCTGGCCGGACACGGTGAGGAACGCTTCGCGGCCAAAGAAATCCTTGCGGAAATCGATCCCGCCCTTGTCGTCGCGCGGCAGGTTGGCCAGGTCGAGCGTGGACAGGCGGAACATGTCGCCCGCGCCCTCGGCATCGGACGTGGTGATGATCGGGGTATTGATCCAGAAGAAGCCCTGCTCGGTCAGGATCCGGTGGATCGCCGTCATCATCGTGTGGCGGACGCGGGTCACCGCGCCGAAGAGGTTCGTGCGCGGGCGCAGGTGGGCGACCTCGCGGAGGAACTCCATCGAATGCTGCTTGGGCTGGATCGGGTAGGTGAGGGGGTTCTCGACGAAACCCGTGACCTCGATACGGGTGGCCTGGATCTCATAGGCCTGGCCCTTGCCCTGCGAAGGGACGAGCTTGCCGGTGGCGATCACGGCCGCGCCGGCCGACAGGCGCTTGACGTCCGTCTCATAATTGTCGAGATCCGACGTGGCCACGATCTGGATCGGGGCGAAGCAGGAGCCATCGCTCACGTTGACGAACGAGAGGCCGCCCTTGGATTCGCGCAGGGTGCGTACCCAGCCGCGGACCGTGACTTCGTGTTCCCCCGCGGCCGTGCCGCCGGCGAGGGCCTGCTTGACGCTTACCACCGTCATCGATTGAAACTCCAGAAGAGGCGCCGCATCTAAGGGCGCGTAGGACGCGACCTCGCATGATAATGTAAGGGTCGCGTGAACGGCACCGTTCATCGATATACCACGGGCAGAAAACGTTTTCATGAGCATCCAGATCACCCCCGCCGCCTCCGACCGCATGCGCGCGTTCCTCGCCAAGGCGCCCGATGCCGCCGGCGTGCGCTTCGCCGTCAAGCGGATGGGCTGCTCGGGCTTCGGCTACGTGGTCGATCTCGCCGACGCGGTCGGCGAGGACGACAAGGTGCTGGACATCGACGGCATCCGCGTCGTCGTCGACCCGAAGAGCATGCCGCTGGTCGACGGCACCCTGATCGACTTCCAGCGCCAGGGCCTCAACGCGTCCTTCGTCTTCCACAACCCCAACGCCACCGGCGAATGCGGCTGCGGCGAGAGCTTCACCGTCTCCTGAGCCTGTCCTCGAGGTCCTGCCTTCCTGGTGGGAGCCGACCCGGTCGGCGATAAAGGCTTGCCGTAACCCCCCGTTTCTCCTTACAATGCGCGGCTGGCCCTCCCACAGGAGGGTCTTCTTGCCTCACCGCAACGCGCGGGAGGCTGCCATCCCCGCAAGGGGTGCATCCACAAGGAGCCACCATGCGTCATTATGAAGTCGTGTTCCTGGTCCATCCGGACCAGAGCGAACAGGTGCCCGCCATGATCGAGCGTTACAAGACGCTGATCGAAGGCGACAACGGCAAGATCCACCGTCTCGAAGACTGGGGCCGCCGCCAGCTGGCCTACCCGATCGAGAACCTCGCCAAGGCTCACTACGTGATGCTGAACATCGAGGTTTCGCAGAGCGTCCTGAACGAGCTCGAGACGGGTTTCCGTTTCAACGACGCCGTCCTTCGCCACCTCGTGATCCGTCGCGACGAAGCCGACGTCGAGCAGTCCTTCATCCTCAAGAGCAAGGAAAAGGACGAGCAGAAGGGTTCGCGTCGCCGTGACGACGACAGCGACGGCGACGACCGCCGTGGTGGTCGCGACAACGACAACGATCGCGACAGCGACGACTAATCGGGGATTACAGCCATGTCCAAGTTTTTCCGCCGCCGCAAATTCTGCCGCTTCACCGCCGAGGGCGTGAAGGAGATCGATTACAAGGATCTCAACACCCTCCGCCAGTACGTCACCGAGAACGGCAAGATCGTCCCGAGCCGCATCACCGGTACGAAGGCCCGTTACCAGCGCCAGCTGGCGACCGCGATCAAGCGCGCTCGCTTCCTCTCGCTGCTGCCGTACACCGACAACCACGACGTCTGATCGTCGTAAACCCTCGGACAACCATCATTGGCTGCACGGGGCCCATCCCGTGCTAACGATAAGGAATACCCCATGGAACTCATCCTCCTCGAGAAGGTGAAGAACCTCGGCAACCTCGGCGACAAGGTCACTGTCAAGCCGGGCTACGGCCGTAACTTCCTCCTCCCGACCGGCAAGGCCGCCCGTGCGACCGCCGCCAACCTCGAAGCGTTCGAAGCCCGTCGCGCCGAGTACGAAGCCAAGGCCAAGGAGCAGCTCTCCGGTGCCGAGGGTCGTGCCGCCAAGCTCGACGGCGCCGAAGTCACGATCGAAGTGAACGCGTCGCCGGAAGGCAAGCTGTTCGGCTCGGTCACCCCGCGTGACGTCGCCGAGGCGCTCACCGCCAAGGGTCTGGAAGTCGACAAGAGCGAAGTGATCCAGGCCGAAGGCCCCTTCCGCGTCGTGGGCGAGTACGAGGTCGTCATCGTCCTCCACGCCGACGTGCAGCAGACGGTCAAGGTCAAGGTCGTCGGCGCGTAAGCTCCGTACCACCCGCGATCCCGAGACGGGCGCCGAAAGGCGCCCGTTTTCGTTTCCACTCACAAGTTATCCACAGACTTATCCTCTCAACGGGTGAGACCAGCCCGCGTATGATCGACGTCGCGGCCAGCCGTTCCGGTGTGGGCGCCGTCTGCAACACGAGGTAATCCATGTCCTTCAATCCCGAGCGAGGCGAGCGCGGCGACCGCAAGCGCCGTCGTGAGCCTTCCGCCATCGATTCACTGCGCATTCCGCCGCATTCCATCGAGGCCGAGCAGGCCGTGCTGGGTGGCCTGATGCTTTCGCCGGATTCCCTGGACAAGGTCGCCGACAAACTCTCGGAAGAAGACTTCTACCGGAGGGATCATCGCCTCATCTGGCGTGCGATCAACGAACTGGCGAACAAGGGCATGCCCTGCGACGCCATCACGCTCGGCGACTGGTTCGTCGCCAACGAAACCGCCGAGATGGTCGGTGGCGCCACCTACCTGATGGAACTGGCGAACTCGACGCCCAGCGCGGCGAACATCGGCGCGTATGGCGACATCGTTCGCGAGAAGTCCGTGTTGCGCCAGCTGATCGACGCGGGTACCTCGATTACCGAGGATGGCTTTCGCCCCGAGGGCAAGAGCGTCCAGGAAGTGATGGAACTCGCCGAGCAGCGCGTCTTCCGCATCGCCGAGTCCGGCGCCCGCGGCAAGAAGGACATCGTGTCGGTGCGTGAGGCCGTGGGTGAAGCCTTCCGCATGCTCACCGAGCGCTACGAGAAGCGCGGCCAGCTCACCGGCCTGTCCACGGGCTTCACCGACCTGGACGAACTGACCTCCGGCTTGCAGCCGTCCGACCTGGTCATCATCGCGGCGCGTCCGTCGATGGGTAAGACCGCGTTCGCGCTGAACCTCGCCGAGGCGGCCGCCATGCGCGGAAAGAAGGCGGTGGCGGTGTTCTCGATGGAAATGTCGGCCTCGCAGCTGGCCTTCCGCCTGATCTCCTCGCTGGGCCGCGTCCACGCGCAGCACCTGCGTAACGGCGACCTCGCCGAAGAAGACTGGCCGCGCGTCACCTCCGCGATCACCATGCTTTCCGACGCGAAGATCTTCATCGACGACACGCCGGCGATGTCGCCGGTGGAAATGCGCTCGCGGGCGCGCCGCCTGCAGCGCGAGCACGGCCTGGGCCTGATCGTCATCGACTACCTGCAGCTCATGCAGGTGCCCGGCAACTCCGAGAATCGCGCGACGGAAATCTCCGAGATCTCGCGTGGGCTCAAGGCTCTGGCGAAGGAGCTCAACGTGCCCGTGATCGCGCTGTCGCAGTTGAACCGCTCGCTGGAGCAGCGTGCCGACAAGCGCCCGATGATGTCCGACCTGCGCGAGTCCGGCGCTATCGAGCAGGACGCCGACGTGATCATGTTCATCTACCGCGACGAGTACTACAACAAGGAATCGCCCGATAAGGGCCTGGCCGAGATCATCATCGGCAAGCAGCGAAACGGACCCACCGACACCGTGAAACTGGCCTTCCTCGGTCACTACACGAAGTTCGAGAACTGGGCACCCGATTCCTACGTGGGCTCGTTCGACTAAGTACCGCTAGCTCGACAGGGTGCCGCTAGTCTGTAGGAGCCACTTGATTCTGTGGGAGCCGCTTCAGCGGCGATCCCGCGGCAGCGGGCCAGGTCGGGGCAAGCACCCATCGCCGCTGAAGCGGCTCCCACACCACACCGCACCACACCGTACGATACGAACTCTAGGGGGCCCGGGATGAAGCGCATCGTTTTCTGGCTGGCCGTCTCGCTCCTTGCAACGACCGCCTCGGCCGCGAACCGCATCGTCCTGCCGGAGCACCCCACGCCCGACCAGCGAGCGGACATCGAGCAACGGCTCAACGACTGGCCCTTGCTCGCGCGCTATGCCAGGGACAACGCCACCTATCCGCCACCGAAGCCCGGCGAGAAACGCGTGGTGTTCATGGGCGACTCGATCACGGATTTCTGGGGGCGCCCCATCGGCGAGTTCTTTCCCGGACGCGGATACATCAACCGGGGCATCAGCGGGCAAACGACACCGCAGATGCTCGTGCGGTTCCGCGCCGATGTGATCGCGTTGAAGCCGGCGGTGGTGGTGATCCTGGCGGGAACCAATGATATCGCCGGTAATACCGGCGCCTCGTCGCTGGAAATGATCGAGGACAATCTCGCTTCCATGACGGAGCTGGCGCGCGCGCACGGCGTCCACGTCGTGCTGGCTTCCTTGTTGCCCGTCAGCGATTACGTGGTGAAGGACCAGACATCGCGCCGGCCGCCAGCGACGATCCGTGCGCTCAATGCGTGGATTCGTGAATATGCGGCGCGCGAGCAGCTTGGCTTCATCGATTACCACGCCGCGATGGTCGACGCCGACGACGCCTTGAGGAAGGAACTCAGCGACGATGGCCTTCATCCGAACGCGGCGGGATACAAGGTGATGGCGCCGCTGACTCAAAAGGCGATCGACGGTGCGCTTGACGGCGAAAACTGATGAATCGTGGCGGGCTATCGCTTGCCACTTTTAGGACGACATCCTACTGACCTTTGGGTTGCGCTTATTTAGCATTTCCATCGCCCTCAGCAAAGGATCGACCATGGAATTTCTCATCAGGCCGGCCGCGATCGTCGCGGCCGCGGCGTTCTGCGCCTCGCTGGCCTCGCCTGCCCACGCGGGACTGCCGTTCTTCAACAAGAAGAACAAGGAACACGATGCGAAGGTGGCGCAGATTCCCCATTGCACGAAAAAGCTGGGTTCCATCTCGGTCATCGAGCCCGAGGCGGCATTGAAGTGGTGGACGGGGCAGCAACTGCCGGCGCCGACGAAGCTCATCAAGGTGTTCGTCTCGAAGTCCGGTTGTTTCACCCTCGTCGATCGCAGCAGTGGCATGGATGCCGCCATGCGTGAACGAGCGCTGGCCTCGGGTGGGGAATTGCGTGGTGGCTCGAACATCGGGAAGGGCCAGGTGAAGGCGGCCGACTACGTTCTCGTGCCCGACCTGGTCGATAGCAACCGCGATGCCGGTGGCGGTGGCATTTCCGGCCTCGCGCAGAGCGTGCTTGGCGGAACGGCGGGACGTATCGCCGGTTCGGTCAAGCTCAGTTCCAAGACCGCCGACGTGACCCTCACGGTCACGGACGTGCGTTCTTCCGAACAGGTGGCGATGGTGGAAGGGCACGGCGAAAAGAACGATATCGGACTCGGAGGCCAGGGCAATATGTGGGGTAGCCAGAGCCTGGGGTCCGCAGGCCTCGGTGGGTATACGAACACCACCCAGGGACAGGTCATCACCATGGCTTACCTCGACGCGTACACCAAGCTCGTTTCCGAGCTGGGCGGCCTGCCGTCCGATGCGTCGGCGGCGAATAGCCGGCAGTCCGGCACGATGCGTGTCGCCAGCCGCATGTCCGCCAAGGCGGACGGGAAGGGCAAGACGGTCCGTTCGCTCGAACCCGGCATGCTCGTGTATCCGACGGGCGATCGGATCGGGCTCATGTGGGAAGTGGAGGACGAGCACGGCAATCGCGGCTGGGTATCGTCGGCTGATTTCGACCTCGCGCGGTAACCCAGGTGACGCGCTATCCGCCGTGACGCGCCATCTTTGCGCCATACGGTCGCCCAATCGTTACGGCTAGACTGGGCGACCGATCACTACCGCGTTGCTTCGATAGCCATGAGCCGTACCACCGTCGCGACCATCCATCTCGGTGCACTGCGCCACAACCTCGCCCGCGTCCGCGAGCTCGCGGGCCGCGCCAGGGTCATGGCGGTGGTCAAGGCGGATGCCTACGGCCATGGGTTGGAACGTGTGGCCCGCGCGCTCGATGGTGAGTCCGAGGCGTTCGCCGTGGCGGCCATCGCCGATGGCTTGCGTTTACGTGCGGCGGGGCATCGACAGCGGATCGTGGTGCTTTCAGGGCCGGATACGCCTTCCGACATCGCCGAGATGCAGCGCCTGCGCCTGGAGGCGTTGATCCATCACGACGCACAGTTACCCTGGCTGGCCAGGGCCGATCCAGCCCGTGGGCCGCTGCGGGTCTGGATCAAGGTGGATACCGGCATGCACCGGCTGGGCTTTCCACCGGAGCGCGCTCGCGAGGTCCATGCCGCCGTGCTCGCGATGCCCGCGATCGACCGCGACGTCGGCCTCATGACCCACTTCGCCTCGTCGGAGGAGTTCGAAGGGCGGGACACGGCGTTGCAGATCGCCCGCTTCAGGGAGGCCACCGAAGGTCTCCAGGGCCCGCGGGCGCTGTCCAACTCGGCGGCCGTACTCGGCTGGCCGGACGCGCGTGGCGACTGGGTACGCACCGGTGGCCTGTTGTACGGGTTATCGGTCGTGGAAGGACGTTCGGGCGCCGATTTCGGTTTCCGTCCCGCCATGTCTCTGACAACGCGCCTCGTGGCGATCAGCCACCTCGCGAAAGGCGAGCGCGTGGGCTACAACGGCACCTACGTCTGCCCCGAGGACATGGCGGTGGGCGTCGCCGCGATCGGCTATGGCGACGGCTACCCACGCAGCGCGGCAGCCGGTACGCCGGTGCTGGTCAACGGGCGGATCGCACCGCTGGTCGGAAGGGTGTCGATGGACCTGATCACGCTGGACCTGCGCCTGGTCCCGGATGCGCGTGTCGGCGACAGGGTGACGCTGTGGGGCGATGGCCTGCCGGTGGAAACGGTGGCGGCGTCGGCCGGCACGATCTCCTACGATCTCACCTGTGGCATGACCCGGCGCGTACTCTTCGTCGAAGACGAGGCATGACCGCGGCCGATTTCTTAGCGTATCGTCCCTTGCGACGGCCACGCGCTATATAGCGTCTACTTTTCCACGGATATCCCGAACGATGGCCAAGGCCAAGACCGCCTACGTTTGCACCCAGTGCGGCGCCGAACACAGCAAGTGGCAGGGCCAGTGTGCCGAGTGCAACGAGTGGAACGTCCTGTCCGAGTTCGTCGTGCAGGCGGCGAAGCCGAACGCGGTGTCGACCGGCGCGCGCCGTGGCGGCTATGCCGGCGAAGCGGCGGGCGCGCCCAGGATCACGCCACTCACCGAGGTGTTGCTTACCGCCGAGGCGCGCACGAACACGGGCATCGGTGAGCTGGACCGCGTCCTGGGTGGCGGCCTGGTCGATGGATCGGTGGTGCTGATCGGCGGCGACCCCGGGATCGGCAAGTCGACCCTGCTCCTGCAGATGCTCGGCACGTTGGGCGCGGTTCTGCCGAGCCTGTACGTCACCGGCGAGGAATCGCTGGCACAGGTCGCCGGACGCGCCCAGCGGCTGGATCTTCCGCTCGCTCCGCTGCACGCGTTGGCGGAGACGTGCATCGAGCGCATCCTGGAGCAGGCGGCTTCGGCGCGGCCGCGCGTACTGGTGATCGACTCGATCCAGACGATCTGGACGGAACTGCTCACCGCGGCCCCGGGCTCGGTGAGCCAGGTGCGCGAATCGGCGGCAAAGCTCACGCGTTTCGCCAAGGAGACAGGTACCTCGGTCTTCCTGGTGGGCCATGTGACCAAGGAGGGTGGTATCGCCGGTCCGCGCGTGTTGGAGCACATGGTCGACGCGGTGCTGTATTTCGAGGGTGAATCCGGTAGCCGGTTCCGGGTGCTGCGCGCCTTCAAGAACCGCTTCGGCGCCGTCAACGAACTCGGCGTGTTCGCGATGTCCGAGAAGGGCTTGCGCGAGGTCCCCAATCCGTCGGCGATCTTCCTTTCCGCGCACTCGGGGCCTACGGCCGGCAGCGCGGTGATGGTCACCCGCGAGGGCACCCGTCCCTTGCTCGTGGAAGTGCAGGCGCTGGTCGACCAATCGTCGCTGGGCAACCCACGCCGCGTCGTCCTGGGCCTGGAGCAGAATCGCCTGGCGATGCTGCTCGCCGTGTTGCACCGTCACGGCGGCGTGGCCGCCTACGACCAGGACGTCTTCGTCAACGTGGTCGGCGGTATCCGCGTGCAGGAAACCGCTTCGGATGTCCCTGTGCTGATGGCGGTCCTGTCGAGCTTGCGCGACCGGCCCCTGCCGGAGAAAACCATCGCGTTCGGCGAAGTCGGACTGTCGGGCGAGATACGGCCGGTGCCGAATGGCGAAGAACGTCTGAAAGAAGCGGCGACGCATGGCTTCCGCCGCGCCGTGGTCCCCGCGGCGAACGCGCCCAAGCGTGGCCGCGTGGGCGAGATGGAAGTCATCGGCGTGGAACGCCTCTCACAAGCGATCGACGCCAGCCGCGATTGACAGCGTGAATCAACCCTGTGGGAGCCGACTTGTCGGCGATCCCGCGGCAGCGGGCCCGGTTGCGGCAAGTCCCCAATCGCCGCTGAAGCGGCTCCCACAACAGCATCGGTCCCGCCAAAGCGGACGTGCACTCCGGGGGGCGACTACGCCGTGCGGTGCAGGATCAACTCCAGCACCGCCTTCGTGCCGAAGAAGGCAAGCAACAGGATGCCCATTCCGATCAGCGTGAGGTACACCGCACGGATGCCACGCCAGCCGTACTTCCAGCGGCCCCACAGCAGTACCCCGAAGACGATCCAGGCGATGATCGACAGCACCGTCTTGTGCACCAGGTGCTGGCCGAACAGGTCGCCGACGAAGAGCGCGCCGGTGATCAGCGTGAGCGTCAGCAGCACGAAACCCACCGCGATCAGGCGGAACAGCAGCACCTCGGTGAGCGTGAGCGGGGGCAGGGCGCGCAGCCAGTGGCCGAAACGGCTGCGCCGCAGGGCCCGCTCCTGGATCGCGAGCAGGATCGCCAGCGCCGCGGCGATCGAGAGGATGCCAAAGGCGAACACGGCGATCGTCACGTGCAATTCGATCTGCCAGCTCATCGACTCCGGCGCCGTGCGCGGTGCCAGGAAGGCATCCACGGCGAGGAACGCGGCGGACAGCGGGAAGATCAGGATGCCCAGCCCGGCGACGGGCCGCGACAGGTTCACCACCAGGGTCAGGGCCGAGGCGATCCAGGCGACGAGCGACAGGGCGGCGAAGAAATGCAGGTCCAGGGTGCCGCGATGGGCCGTGAGCAGCAGCGCGGCATGCGCCAGCGCGGCAACCGTCGCCAGCGCCATGCCGACGCGGGCCAACGGTTGTCCGCCTGTCGCCAGCGGCCGCGCGAGCACGCCCGCGGCGGACAGGTAGAAGGCGACGGCGGCCAGCGAGAGGATGGTGACGATCATGGACGCGCAGTGTGGCATAGCCACCCGGCAGCGTGAATGCGACACGTTGGCATTCGAAGCGGCGCGGCATGGCGGGAGTCCGCTATAATCCGTCGTTTACAGCATTCCGACCCGAATCCCCATGTTCGAATCGCTCAGCCAACGCCTTTCCGAAACCGTCAACCGCCTGCGTGGTCGCGGCCGGCTGACCGAGGAAAACATCCGCGAGACCCTGCGCGAGGTGCGCATCGCCCTGCTCGAGGCCGACGTGGCCCTGCCGGTGGTGAAGGCGCTCATCGAGCGCGTGAAGGTACGCGCGGTCGGCCAGGAAGTGCTGAAAAGCCTTTCGCCCGGCCAGGCCCTGGTCAAGGTCGTCAGCGACGAACTGACCACCCTCATGGGTGCCGCCAACACGGAACTGAACCTGGCGGCACAACCGCCGGCGATCGTCCTGATGGCGGGCCTGCAGGGCGCCGGCAAGACCACCACGGTGGGCAAGCTCGCCCGGTTCCTCAAGGAGCGCAAGAAGAAGCGCGTGATGGTCGTCAGCTGCGACGTCTATCGTCCGGCCGCCATCGAACAGCTGCGCACCCTGGCCACCCAGGTCGACGTCTCGTTCTTCCCCTCGGAAGCCGGCCAGGACCCCGTCGCCATCGCGAAGGCGGCCGTCGCCGCCGCCCGCCGCGAGGTGATCGACGTGCTGCTGGTCGATACCGCCGGCCGCCTGCACGTCGACGAAGCGATGATGGGCGAGATCAAGGCCCTCCACGGCGCCCTCGATCCCATCGAAACCCTGTTCGTCGTCGATTCGATGACGGGCCAGGATGCCGCCAACGTGGCCAAGGCCTTCGCCGACGCGCTGCCGCTCACCGGCGTCGTGCTGACCAAGACCGATGGCGACGCCCGCGGTGGTGCCGCCCTGTCCGTGCGTTACATCACCGGCCGTCCGATCAAGTTCCTCGGTGCGGGCGAGAAGAGCGACGCCCTGGAACCCTTCCACCCGGATCGCGTGGCACAGCGCATCCTCGGCATGGGCGACGTCCTGTCGCTGGTCGAGGAAGTCGAGCGCAAGGTCGACCAGGAAAAGGCGCAGAAGCTCGCCGAGAAGGTCATCAAGGGCAAGCGCTTCGATCTCAACGATATGCGCGACCAGCTCGAGCAGATGAGCAACATGGGCGGCCTCGCCGGTCTCATGGACAAATTGCCGGGCATGTCCAGCATTCCGGACAGCGTGAAGTCCAAGGTCAACGACAACGAACTCAAGCGCATGGTCGCCATCATCGGTTCCATGACCAAAAAGGAGCGCCGTCACCCGGATCTCCTCAATGGATCGCGCAAGGCCCGCGTCGCGCGGGGCTCGGGTACCCAGCCGGCGGACGTGAACCGCCTGCTCAAGCAGTTCATGCAGATGGAAAAGATGATGTCCAAGCTGTCCAAGGGTGGCAGCAAGGGTCTTCTTCGCCAGATGCGCGGCGCCATGAAGGGCATGGGCGGCATGGGCGGGATGATGCCGCCGCGCTGAGCGCTATTTGCGGAAGGGGCTGAACCCCCTTCCATTTTTGGAAACTTTCGCTAAAATGTCCGGCTTTACCGCGCCCGCTTCTCGCGCGCGCCTTGCCGGTCTGCGGCATTCTGGAGCTCGTAACTTATGGTCAAGATTCGTCTTTCGCGCGGTGGCGCCAAGGGCCGTCCGTTTTATCACGTCGTTGTGACCGACCAGCGCAGCCCGCGCGACGGTCGTAACATCGAGCGTGTCGGCTACTACAACCCGGTTGCTTCGGGCGCCGACAAGCGCCTCGAACTCGACGTCGCCAAGGTCCAGGCCTGGGTGGCGAAGGGTGCGCAGCTGACCGACAAGGTCCGTGCCCTCGTGAAGGAAGCCGGCAAGCTGGCTGCTTGATGTCGACGGAGTCCGGGAAGCGCGTCCGTGTCGGACGCATTGTCGGGCTCCACGGCGTGCAGGGTCAGGTCAAGCTCGAAAGTTGGACCGAGCCCCGCATCCAGATTTTTCGTTACCAGCCCTGGCTGCTGACCGCGCCGGGCGTGGAACGGAAGATGGACGGAGTCCGAGGACACGCGCAGGGCAAGGGCATCGTCGCCAGCCTGCCGGGTATCGAGGATCGCGACCAGGCGGCTGCGCTGGTCGGCTGCGAGATCACGGTCTCGCGCGACACGCTGCCGCCGCCCTCGCCAGGCGAGTTCTACTGGACCGATCTCGAGGGTCTCGAGGTCGTCACCACGGAGAACACGAACCTGGGGCGGGTGAGTCATCTTTTCGCCACCGGCGCCAACGACGTCATGGTGGTGAAGGACGGCGACAGGGAACGATTGATTCCGTTCGTCCAGGGCCCCTACGTGCATTCGGTCGATTTCGACGCCGGGCGCATCGTGGTGGACTGGGACCCCGAGTTCTGAACAGCGATACCTGAAGATCATGCGCATCGACGTGGTTTCGCTGTTTCCCGATTTCGTCCGCCAGTCGGCCGCGATCGGGGTGGTCGGCAGGGCGCAGCAGCGCGAACTGTTACAGGTGGAAGCCTGGAACCCTCGCGACTTCGCCACCGACAACTACCGCACCGTGGACGGCCGGCCCTTCGGGGGTGGACCGGGCATGGTGATGCTGATCGAACCGTTGCGGGCGGCGCTCGCGGCGATTCGCGAGGCGGCACCGGAGCCGGTGCACGTGATTTACCTCAGTCCGCAAGGTGCGCGGCTGACGCAGAAACGGGTGGAAGCGCTGGCCGAGATGCCGCGAATCGCCCTGATCTGCGGACGTTACGAGGGTGTGGACGAACGCCTGCTCGAGCACGAGGTCGACGAGGAGCTCTCAATCGGCGATTATGTGCTGTCTGGCGGTGAACTCGGCGCAGCGGTGATCATCGATGCGGTGGGTCGTCTACAGGAAGGCGCGTTGAACGACGCGCAATCCGCCCAGCAGGACTCCTTCTCGGATGGCTTGCTGGATTGCCCGCATTACACCCGTCCCGTGCAGCACGACGCATGGGGTGGCGTGCCGGAGGTGCTGCTTTCCGGCGATCACGCGGCCATCCGCCGCTGGCGTCGCAAGCAGTCGCTGGGTCGTACCTGGCTACGCCGGCCGGATCTGTTAACGCAGTGTGCGCTCGACGATGAGTCGAGGGCATTGCTGGATGAATTCCGCCGTGACTACGCACGGCCAAACGGTGCGGCCGAATAACTCGGTCGCCGTAAACAATTGCGACAGGTGTGCCATGAACAAACTTCTCCAACAGTTCGAAGCCGAGCAGATCACCCGCCAGCTGCCGGATTTCGGTCCTGGCGACACCGTGATCGTCAACGTCAAGGTGAAGGAAGGTAACCGCGAGCGCGTCCAGGCGTTCGAAGGTATCGTCATCGCCAAGCGCAGCCGCGGCCTGCACTCCGCCTTCACCGTGCGCAAGATCTCGCACGGCACCGGTGTCGAGCGCGTGTTCCAGTCGCACAGCCGTGCGATCGACTCGGTCGAAGTGAAGCGCAAGGGCAAGGTCCGCGGCGCGAAGCTGTACTACCTGCGTGGCCTGGAAGGCAAGGCTGCCCGCATCAAGGAAGACGTCGCCGCCGCCGCTGCCGCCAAGGCCGCGAAGAAGGCCGCCGCCGTCGCCGAGTAATCGGTTGCCGCAAGGCGAAAGAAAAAGCCCGCGAGCGATCGCGGGCTTTTTTTGTTGTGGCAACTTGGTGGGCGTCGCTCGGGCGCTATGCGGTGGCACCTGCTCGGTGGGAGCCGGCTATGCCGGCGATGGGTGCTTGCCTCGAACTGGCCCGCTGCCGCGGGATCGCCGACAAGGTCGGCTCCCACCAGTCACGAAGGTCGGTTCCCACCAGTCGCCGTTAAACCGGCATGTATTCCTCGGCCAGGACTTTCGCGGGCTCCTGCAGGAAGTTGCCCTGGATGAAGTCCACGCCGCAGGCGAACAGCAGCGACGTGCTGACGGCGTCCTCTACCCACTCGGCCACGGTCTGCTTACCGGAGGCATGGCCTTCCTTGCAGATCTCCGCGATCTTCTTCTGGTTTTCCGGGTGCTGCGGCAGGTCGGTCATGAAGCTGCGGTCGATCTTCAGGAAGTCGGCCTCGACGTGGTTGAGCATCTGGAAGGAGTTCAGGCCGGAGCCGAACTGCTCGATGGCGAAACCGCCACCCGCCTTGCGCCAGCCGCTCACGAATTCCTGGGTGGGGCGCAGGCTCGTGAGCACCTTCGATTCCGGCATCTCGATCACCAGCTTGCTCCGGCGCAGGTTCGCCGATTCGAGGCGGCGGACGAGCCAGGGCAGCAGGTCGGGATCTTCCAGCGACTGCAGGGTCATCTTCACGAAATAGGTCGTGGTCAGGCCGTCGTTCTCGCGGTGGGCGAGGGCGTCGATCGCATGGCCGAGCACCCAGCGATCGATCGCGGGCAGCAGGCCGTTGCGTTCCGCCACCGGGAAGAAATACGACGGCAGTACGTCGCCCTTCGGCCCCCGCATGCGGACCAGGATCTCGTAGAATTCACCCGCGGCGTCCTGCAGGCTGATGATCTGCTGGTGGTACAGGCGCAGGCCGTCCTCGGCGAGCGCCTGGCGAACGAGGTCCAGCCAGTATTGCTCGCGTTCCGCGTCGGCCTTCTCGCGCGCGCTGGGGTCGTGCAGTTCCACGCGGTTGCCGCCCTGGTTCTGCGCGGCCCGCAAGGCCGTACTGGCCTGGTCGAGTACGGTTTCCGTATTCGCGTTCTTTTCGGCCAGCAACGTTCCGCCGAGCGTGATGGTGACCGTCAGCGAGCGTGAGCCGGCGTCGAAGATGCTTTCGGCAACGGCGTGGCGCAGGCGTTCCGTGAGCGCGGCATGTTCGAGGTCGCCACGTGAATGGAGCACCAGTCCCAGCGTGTGATCGCCGAGTACGCCGGCCACGTCCTCGTCGTCGATCGATTCATTGACCTTGGCGGCGATCGCGGCGAGCAGGTGGTCGGCGTTGCCGATGCCCGTGCTGGCCACGATGTCCTTCCAGTTGTCCGGTTCGAGCAGGACCACGGCCTGCCCGGCACGTCCCGCCGCGGCAGCGGCCACCGCCTCGTCGATGTGCGCGAGCGTGTGCGCGCGATTGAACAGGCCGGTAACGGGGTCGCGTTGCAGCTGGGCCACCAGGGCCGCATCGACGGTCTGCTGGCGGAACACGATCTGCAGGCAGGACTCGCCTTCGAAGGTGGCATGGGCGAACTCGACCATGGCCTTGAAGGTGCCGCCATCGTCGCGGCGCGCGAGCAATTCCATCGGCGGCGGTGTCTTGTCGCCCTTGGAAAGGCCGCGCAGGACGGCCTTGAACTCATCGGCGTGCGTGCCGGCCACCAGGTCGAGGATGGGCAGGCCGATGATGTCGTCGAACTCGGCGAGCCCGAAGGCTTCCAGGTAGGCCTGGTTCACGCGCACGTGCATGCCTTCGTGGACATAGGCGATGGCGTCGCGCGACGAATCGAGCAGCGCGTCGCAGCGGCGCTCGGTCTCGCGCAGCGAGGTTTCCAGCCGGCGCACCTGGCGGCGGGTGGACAAGGCGTCGAATTCACGACGGACCACGGCCAGCACCTGGTCCGGACGCTTGCGCAAGGCCACGCCACGGGAGCCATTGGCGAAGAGGTCGGCGATGGCGTCGTCGTGCAGGCTGTCCACCACGGCGATCAGGGCGAGGTCGCGGCCGCTGGCGTCGAGCTGGCGCATCACCGCGCCGGCGTCGATGCCCGGCACGCCGGGATTCATGAGGACGAGGTCCGGCCCGATATCGTCGAGCGCAGTCCGGATTTCGTCCGCGTTCGTCGCGCGGGCGGGGCGAACGGCGATACCGCCGTTGCGCAATACGTTGATCAAGAGTTCGGCGTCTTCCACCGAGTTCTCGATGAAGAGGATCCTGATGACGTTGTCGTGTTTCATGCCGTTCCGAATGACCGCTTGCCCACCCCGCGAACCGGCTTGCCGGCCCGCTCCCCCCAGCGCGTCCGGTCAGGTCATGCTGACCGGATGCCGCCCATACTAACGCGCGAAATCGGCAATAGGTCGCTTGGAGGCATCGCCCGGCAGTTCGCGTACCAGCTTGGGCACGAGGAAACCCGGCAGGCGGGCGCGCAACTCGTCCACGAGGGCGAGGGCCCGGACATCGTCCACCTCGAAGTGGGCGGCGCCCTGGACCTTGTCGAGCTGGTGCAGGTAATAAGGCAGCACGCCGGCGGCGAAAGTGCGCTCGCAGAGGCTCGCCAGGGCGTCCGCATCGTCGTTGATCCCACGCAGCAGGACCGACTGGTTCAGCAAGGTGGCTCCCGCGGCGCGCAGGCGGACGCAGGCGGCGTCCACGGCGTCGTCGAACTCGTTCGCATGATTGGCGTGCAGCACGACCACTTTCTGCAGGGGCAACGCGGCCAGCCACTCCGTGAAGGCCTCGTCGACCCGCTCGGGCAGGACCACGGGTAGCCGGGTATGGATGCGCAGCCGGATCACGTGGGGCAGGTCGGCGAGCCCGCGCGTGAGTTCCTGGAGCTTGTGCGTGGACAGCGACAGCGGGTCGCCGCCGGACAGGATCAATTCGCGGATGGACGTGTCCGCCCGCACGTGCGCCAGCGCCTCGCGCCATTGGGCCGCCGCGGCGATTTCCTCGCCGTAGGGGAAGTGCCGGCGAAAGCAGTAGCGGCAGTTCACGGCACAGCTGCCGCTGGCGATCAGCAGCGCCCGCCCGTCGTATTTGTGCAGCAGGCCTTGCCCGGCGCGCGCCGCCATGTCGCCGACCGCGTCGATGGCGAATCCTTCCGCCACATCGTGCTCGGCCGCCCGGGGCAGCACTTGCAGGAGCAGCGGATCGGAAGGATCGCCGTGGCGCATGCGCGCCACGAAGCCCCGCGGCACGCGGAGCGGGAAGCCCGCGTCGTCCGGGGGAAGCAGGTCGGACCGGTGGCCCAGGCCCACGGCGGCCAGCAGTTCCCCGGCATCGGTGATGGCATCCCGCCACAGCTCGCGCCAGCCAGGAAGGGGCGGCGATAGGCGGGAAGTGGGGCTTGCGGTTATCATTACGGACCTTGGATCGGGCCCAGGAGCCCGTGACAGACCCCATTTTAGCCGCCCAGCGGGGCGGATTTAACCCTGGAGCAGAAAGCGCATGGCGACCCTTGGCCTCAATGATGTCAAAACGGGCAAGAAGATCCTTCACAACGGCGATCCGTGGATCATCACCGAAGCCGACTTCATCAAGCCGGGCAAGGGCCAGGCCTTCACCCGCATCCGCATCCGCAACCTCAAGGATGGCCGCACCACCGAGCAGACGCTGAAGTCCAGCGATTCGTTCGAGGAAGCCGATGCCGTCGACACCGATGCCCAGTTCTCGTACGTCGAGGGCTCCGGCAGCGAGCGCGAGTGGGTGTTCATGCACTCGGAAACCTTCGAGCAGTACCGTGCGAACCTCGCCGCGATGGGCGATGCCTGGAAGTGGCTCAAGGGCGACGAGGAATGCGTGGTGACGCTGTTCAACGGCAATATCATCGCCGTGACGCCGCCCAAGTTCGTCGAGCTGAAGATCGTCGAGACCGATCCGGGCGTCCGTGGCGACACCTCCGGCGGTGGCGGCAAGCCGGCCACGCTCGAGACCGGCGCCGTCGTCCGCGTACCGCTCTTCGTCAACCAGGACGAACTGATCAAGGTCGATACCCGCACCGGCGAGTACGACAGCCGCGTCAAGTAAGGCCACCAGCGTTTTGCCTGGTATCGCGGCACGGCGGCCCCAAGGGCGCCGTGCCGTTCTTGTATGAGGCTCCCGTTTCCCCACCGAGGCCCCGAATGACCGCCAGCCCTACCGACATCGACCTCCTCATCGAGGCCCGCTGGGTCGTCCCCGTCGAGCCGCACGCCGTGGTCCTCGACGACCATGCGGTCGCCGTGCACGGCGGCGAGATCCTGGCGGTGCTGCCGATCGCCGCCGCGCGCGCGGCCTATGCGCCGCGCGAACGGATCGAGCTGCCCGAGCACGCGCTCATCCCCGGACTGATCAACGCGCACACGCACAACCCGATGACCCTGTTGCGCGGCCTGGCCGACGACCTGCCGTTGATGACCTGGTTGCAGGAACACATCTGGCCGGCGGAAGGCCGCGTGATGGGCCCGGAATTCATTCGCGACGGCGTCGAACTCGCCGTGGCCGAAATGATCCGCGGCGGCACCACCTGCGCCAACGAGAACTACTTCTTTCCCGACGTGATCGCGGCCACCTACCGCCGCATGGGTTTTCGTGCGGTCATCGGCTTGCCGGTGATCGATTTCCCCACGGCCTGGGCGACCACGTCCGACGAATACTTCAGTCGCGCCGTCGAGGTACACGACGCCTTGCGCGGCGAGCCCCTGCTCACGACGGCCTTCGTGCCGCATGCACCGTACACGGTCTCGGACGAGAACTTCGAGCGTATCCGCATCCTGGCCGACCAGCTCGACATCCCCGTCCACCTGCACACGCACGAGACGGCGCACGAAGTGGAAGAGGCCGTGGCGAAGGACGGCATCCGTCCGTTCGCGCGCTTGCAGAAGCTCGGCATCGTCAACGAGCGCCTGGTGGCGGTGCACATGACCCAGCTCACGGATGGCGAGATCGCCGCTTGTGCCGTCGCCGGGGTTTCCGTGGTGCATTGCCCCGAATCCAACCTGAAGCTGGCCTCGGGCTTCTGCCCCGCCGAAAAACTGCGTGCCGCCGGCGTGAACGTCTGCATCGGCACCGATGGCTGCGCCTCGAACAACGACCTGGACATGTTCGGCGAGATGCGTACCGCCGCGCTCCTGGCCAAGGCCGTGGCGGGCGACGCCGCGGCCTTCGACGCCGCCTATGCATTGCGTGCCGCGACGCTCAACGGCGCGAAGGCGATCGGCCTGGGCGACCGGGTGGGTTCGATCGAGCCGGGCAAGCGCGCCGACCTCGTGGCCGTGCGTCTCGACGCCCTGGAAACCCAGCCGCTCTACCATGTGGCGTCGCAGCTGGTCTATGCCACCGGCCGCCACCAGGTCAGCGACGTGTGGATCGATGGAGTCCGCAAGCTCGCCACGGGCGAACTCGTGGGCATCGACACCGCCGCCATCCGCGCCAAGGCGCGTGCCTGGCGCGAACGCATCGCCGCGGAGGATCCAGCATGAACGACCCCTTGCACCTCTACCTCGTGCTCGCCATGCGCAATCCAGGCTTCAAGCCGGAAGCGGGCGAAGCGCACCAGGCCTTCCTCGCCGACCTGATCGAGCAGGACCTGCTCGAACTCACCGGCCCGTTCACCGATGGCAGCGGCGGCGCATACATCCTGCGCGCGACCGACCTCGCCACCGCGGTGCAGATCACGCACTCCGACCCGCTGCACATCACCGGCTCATCGACGCTCACCGTGCATGAATGGCGTGCGCGGCGCTTCGTGCCGAAGGACTGAACCATGCAGAACAACACCAACGTCAATGCGGAAGAAATCTCGCGCTTCGAAAAGCTCGCCGCGCGCTGGTGGGACCCGGATGGCGAATCGCGTCCCTTGCATGACCTCAACCCCGTACGCGCCGCCTATGTCGCCGGCCGCGCCAACCTGCGTGGCGCGAAGGTGGCGGACATCGGCTGCGGCGGCGGCCTGCTCAGCGAAGCGCTGGCGCGCGCCGGCGCGAACGTCACGGCGATCGACCTCGGTGAAAAGCTCATCGAGATCGCGAAGCTGCACTTGTTCGAGTCGAACGTGAAGGTCGATTACCGCGTGCAGTCGTCCACGGAGCTGGCGGAAGCCGAGCCGGCGTCGTTCGACGTGGTTTGCTGCATGGAACTGATCGAGCACGTGCCCGATCCGGCCGAACTGGTCCGCGATCTCGCGGCGATGCTCAAGCCCGGTGGCCAGTTGTTCCTGTCCACGCTCAACCGCACGCCGGCCGCGTTCGGCGCGGCGATCGTGGGCGCCGAATACCTCATGCGCCTGCTGCCGCGTGGCACGCATCACTACGCGCAATTCCTCAAGCCTTCGGAAGTCGCCACGATGCTGCGCCGCTTCGACCTCGAGCTGGAGGACATCAAGGGCCTGGCCTACAACCCGCTCACGCGCAACGCCAGCCTGTCGTCCAACACGGCGGTGAACTATGTGCTGGCGGCCAGGAAGACGGCATGAGCCCGCTTCCGTTCAAGCCCGAGGGCGTGTTCTTCGATCTCGACGGTACCCTGCTCGATAGCGCCCACGAGTTGTACGCGGCCTTGCTCGAACTGTGCGAGGAGCAGGGCATCGCACCGCCGCCGTACGAACGCGTGCGTCCGGTGGTCTCGCGAGGATCGCGCGCCATCATCGGCGCCGGTTTCCCGGGCATCGCCCCGGACGACCTGCTGAAGCTCGTTCCGCGCTACCTCGAACTGTACGAGGCGTGCATGGCCAGCCACACCGTGGTCTTCGACGGCGTCGAGCCCTTGCTTGCCGCGCTCGACGCGGCGGGCATCCGCTGGGGCATCGTCACCAACAAGCCAGGCTTCCTTACCGACGCCTTGCTGCCGCGGGCCGTTCCGCACTGGAAGCCGGCCGCCGTCGTCTCCGGCGATACGTTGCCGGTGAAGAAGCCCGATCCCGCCCCCGTGCTGCACGCCTGCGCGCTGGCGGGCTGCGATCCCACCCGCTCGGTGTACGTGGGCGACGATCGCCGCGACGTCCTTGCGGGCCACGCCGCCGGGCTCTTCACGGTGGCCGTGCGCTGGGGCTACCTCGATGGTGGCGATCCGGATGCCTGGGGTGCCGATGCCGTGCTGGATCATGCCGATGAACTGGCCGTCCTGCTCGGGGTGGGGGAGGTTGCCGCGTGATCGACGGTGCGACCGGGAGCTTCGTCGACAAGTGGCTCGCGGTGCAGCCGCAACAGCGGGTCGCACTCGGCTTCGTGGACGAGCGCACGCGAGACGAGCGCATCGCGCTGGCCGCGCTCGAACAGGAACTGGTCTCCTCGGCCTATGGCATCCGTGAGCCGCAGGTGGCCGCGGCCAAGCTCCAATGGTGGGCGGAAGAACTCTCCGGCGCCGCCGCCAGCGGTGGCCGCCACCCGCTCACCAAGCTGCTGTTCGGCAGCGACCGCGCACGCGCCATCCCCGCGAACCTGTGGCTGGCCCCCGTGCTTGCGGCCATGGCGCAGCTGGAGCAAGGCACGCCGTCGGATTTCAGCGCCCAGGTCGCCGCGTCCCGTGGCCTGCACGGCGCGCTGGCGGCGCTGGAAAACGCTTGGTGGTTCGGCCCCGGCGCGCCCGTGGAATCGGCCTCGCGGATCGCCACGCTGTCGCACCTCGTCTTCGCGTTGTCGCGGCTGGAACTGGACGCCGAACGTGAACGCTTGCCCCTGCCGATGACGCGGCTGGCCCGCCACGGTCTCGCGCGGGCGCACCTGAAGGCCGATTCCCCGGCGCGGCGCGAGGCGTTGCGTGCGCAGCTGGGTGAACTCGCCGGCGGGCTACGCGAGGCGCTGGCGTTGGGCGAGCCCCTCAGCACCTTCCGCGGCCTGGAGGGCCGTACGGCGCTTTCCACGGCCCGTGGCGCCGCGCGCGCAGGCGAACCGCTGGCCGAACTGCACCGCCGCCAATCGCGCTCCGGTCCGGCCACCGCCCTCCGCGCCTGGCTTGCGGCGCGTCATGCCGCACGATTTACCTGAACGCTTCGTTTCCCCGAAAGCACCATTGAGCCCATCCTCCTGGCCCCCATCTCGGGCACGGTAAGCCGGATACCGGCACGTCCCAAGGATATTCCCCGATGTACATCCACGATTCCCCGACCCGCCTGCTGCCCGACGTGGCGTCGCAGGAGCATGCCCTGGCCATCGGCACGCTCGACTGGGTCGGTATGGACGGCATGGAGATGCCCGTCGCCTTCGACGCGGGGGATGGCGACATACGCTCCACGGGCGCCAGGGTGGGAGCCTTCGTCAACCTCAACAAGCCGGAAGCGCGTGGCATCCACATGTCGCGGCTTTACCTGCTGGTCTCGGATGCGCTTTCGGCCGGACCGCTCACGATCGGCGGTATCCGCGCGCTCCTGGAATCGTTCCTGGCCTCGCACGAGGGCTTGTCGGACCACGCACGGATCACCATCGGTTTCGAGCACCTGGTGCGTCGCAAGTCGCTTCGCAGCGAGAACAGTGGCTGGCGCGCCTATCCGATCACCATCGACGCGACGCTGAGCGGCGACGCTTTCCGCATCGAGATCACGACGGACGTCCTCTATTCGTCGACCTGCCCGGCTTCGGCGGCGTTGTCGCGCCAGCTGATCCAGGACAATTTCGCGAAGACGTTCTCGGCGGGTGAACCGCTGGACCGCGAGACGATACTCGCCTGGCTGGGCACGGAGCAGGGCATCGTCGCCACGCCGCATGCGCAGCGCAGCACCGCCACCATCCGCGTGCGTCCCGTGGGCGAGGGCGTGTTCCCGCTGATCGGCATGATCGACAACGTGGAATCGGCGCTGGGCACGCCTGTGCAAACGGCGGTGAAGCGCGCGGACGAACAGGCCTTTGCGCTTGCCAATGGACAGAACCTCATGTTCTGCGAGGATGCCGCGCGGCGTATCCAGAAAGCGCTGGAAGCCGACCCGAACATCGCCGACTTCCACCTCCGCGTAGCCCATCACGAGAGCCTGCACCCGCACGACGCGGTGGCGTTCGCTTCGAAGGTGCCCCCGAAAACACCGGGTTGACCCAGCCGCTCAGTGGATGCCCGGCAGCAGCAGCGGATCGAGGCGCGTGCCGAACCAGTTGAAGCCCCAGTGCAGGTGCGGACCCGTGGCTCGCCCGGTCCTGCCCGCCGCGCCGATCACCTGGCCCTGGCGCACGTACTGGCCGACCTTCACGTCGATACGCGACAGGTGCAGGAAGTTCGACGACAGGCCGAAGCCGTGGTCGAGCAGCACCGTGCCGCCGGTGAGGTAGAGGCCCGGCTTGGCGAAGGTGATCACGCCATCGGCCGGGGCTTTCACCGGGGTGCCTTCGGGCACGGCGATGTCCATGCCCGAATGCGGCGCCTTGGGATCGCCGTTGTAGATCCGCTGGTTGCCGAAGCGTCCGCTGATGCGTCCGTTCACCGGCCAGATGAAGCCATGGACGAAGTCCTCGCGGGCATCGTCGCGATCGCGCGCGGCGACCACCTCGGCCTGCTCGCGCTCGATCCGCGCGGCGATCTCCGGCGGCGGGTTCACCGTTTTCGGCGGGACGCCGTTCACGCGCTCGACAGGCCAGTCACGCGGCGAGACCGTGAGGCTTCGTCGCATATTTCCGAGGGTGACGACGATGGGCCCGCGTTCATCGCGCCCGGCGCCAAAGACGAAGAGGCCGTCGTCGCCCACATGCACCGGCTTGCCGGCCACGGTGACACGCGTACCGGGCGTCACGTGGCCGATGACGAGACCGCCTTGCGAGACGCTGGCAGGAAGGTCGGGGACCGCCGCGATCGCGAGCGCGGGAAGCACGAGCGCGGCGAATGCGCTTGCGAATCGTCTCATCGATCGAACGCGAGACGCTGCCCGCGGACCTTGCCGTCCACGTTCTCGCCGTCCCACACGCGCAGGCCATTGACGAAGGTGGCGGCGATGCTGCTGCTGAACGTCGTGCCTTCGAACGGCGACCAGCCACACTTGGACAGGACTTCCTCGCGCGTCACCGTGTGCCGGCGCTTCGGGTCCACCAGCACGAGGTCGGCCGCGTAGCCTTCGCGGAGAAAGCCGCGCTTGTCGACGTCGAACAGCTTGGCCGGCGCGTGGCTGACCGCCTCGACGACGCGCTCCAGGGTGAGCTTGCCTTCGAACACCCGCTCCAGTGCCGCCTGAAGGGCGAACTGCACCAGCGGAAGGCCCGACGGCGCCTTGTCGTACTTCTGTGCCTTTTCCTCGAGCAGGTGCGGCGCGTGGTCCGTCGCGAGCACATCGAGCCGGCCCTCGGCCAGCGCCTTCGTGATGGCCTCGCGGTCGGCTTCGTCCTTGACCGCCGGATTGCACTTGATCAGGAAACCGAGGCGCTCGTAGTCCGGCGCCGCGAAGTGCAGGAAGTGCACGCAGGTCTCGGCGGTGATCTTCTTGCCTTCGATCGGACCCGGTTCGAACAGGGCGAGTTCGTCAGCGGTGGAGATGTGCAGCACGTGCAGGCGGGTGCCGTGCTTCTTCGCCAGGGATATGGCCAGCCGGGTGGACTTGATGCAGGCTTCGCGCGAACGGATCAGGGGGTGTTCGCGGGCGGGGATGTCCTCGCCGTACACCGCATGCGCCTTCGCCAGGTTGGCGTCGATCATCGGCGTGTCTTCGCAATGCGTGATGATCGGCGTGGGTGCGTCGCGGAAGATGTGGTCGAGGGTTTCCGGGTTGTCGACCAGCATGTTGCCCGTCGAGGCACCCATGAAGACCTTGATGCCGGGGGCGCTCTTCGGGTCGAGCGCGCGGATAGCTTCCAGGTTGTCGTTACTGGCGCCGAGGTAGAACGCGTAGTTGACCACGGAGGTTTCCGCGGCGCGGGCGTATTTCGCTTCCAGCGAGTCGCGGTCCAGCGCGGGCGGCTTGGTGTTGGGCATTTCCATGAAGCTGGTGATGCCACCGGCGGCGCAGGCGCGGGATTCGCTGGCGATATCGGCCTTCTGGGTGAGGCCGGGCTCGCGGAAGTGGACCTGGTCGTCGATCATCCCCGGCAGAAGCCACAGGCCGGAGGCGTCGATAACCTCCTCGTCACGATCTTTTTCCAGACTCTGCGCGATGGTCGCGATTTTTCCGTCGCGGAGGCGGACGTCGGCGGTGAAACGCCGGCCTTCGTTGACCAGTTCGGCGTTCTTGATGAGCCAGGCGTCAGTCATGGGTATGTGCTCCTTGGGCGCCGCAGCGGCGCAGGATGAAATGTTCCGGAACGGGGTCGTGGCCGCCTTCGCACAGCGGCTGGCAGCGCAGGATGCGCCACGCGCCCAGGATGGAGCCACGCATCGGGCCGAAGCGCGCTATGGCAACCCGTGCATAATCGGAACAGGATGGATGGAACCGGCATCGGGCCCCCAGCATCGGGCTCAACCACCGTTTGTACGCAGAGAGCAGGGATAAGAGGAGGCGGGTCACTGTGGGTCCGGTGTCGACCGGCGTAGGGCCAATCGACAGTATCCCAGAAGATAGGTTGCTGGGGTAACGCATCTGGGCTATAACACCCCGCCGCCACGGCCACCGAGGTGAAGGAAATGGCGAAAAACGCTCGTAGTTCCACAGCTGCCAAAGGTGCCGCCAAGAAGGGCGGGGCCGGTGATGTGAAGGCGACCAGGAAGACCGTGGCCGCGGTGAAGGCGGCCAAGGCGCCGGCGAAGAAGGCCGTCCAGGCCGCGGTCAAGTCCGCGACGAAGACGGCCGCCAAGGCCGCCCCGAAGAAGGCCGCGGCGCCTGCCAAGAAGACGACACCGAAACCGGTGGCGAAGAAAGTCCCCGCGAAAGCCCCGCTGAAGGCGGCGCCGGCGAAGACGGCCAAGACGGAGGCGCCCAAGGCGACACCGAAGCCGGCTGCGAAGGTGGCCACCAAGGCGGCGGCGAAGCCCGCTCCCGCCGCCCCGGCGAAGAAAGCGGCGCCCGCCGTGACCAAGGCGCCGGCGAAGAAGACGCCGGCGAAGAAGACGCCCGCGACCCCCGCGAAGAAGACATCCGCGGCGCCTGTAAAGGCCGCACCCGCTCCGGTGTCCACGCCGGCAGCCAAGAAGACCGCAACGGCCACCCTCGCCGCCGCGCCCGAGAAGGGGCGCACGGCATCGGCCGTTGCCGCTGCGACACCCCGGACGGCGTCCGCGGTGGGCAGCTCCACCTCATCCAGAAACGAGAAGTCCGCTCAATCCAGCATGAATAGCACTGCCTCCAATACCGCCGACAACGGCATCACGCGCGAAGACGGCCGCTATGCGCTGCCGGCTTCCACCGTCATCGACCTGCCCAAGGGTTACAAGCCGAACGACGACGAGGAGTACATGAATCCTCGTCAGCTAGCCTATTTCCGCAACAAGCTGAAGGACTGGCGCGAACAGCTGGTCGAGGAATCGCGCCAGACGATGGACAACCTCCGTGAGGAAGTCCGTGACGTGGGTGACGAAGCCGAACGCGCCACGCGCGAGACCGAGAACTCGCTCGAGCTGCGTACGCGCGACCGTTACCGCAAGCTGATCTCCAAGATCGACAAGGCCCTTCGCCGGATCGAGGAAGGCCGCTATGGTTTCTGCGAGGAAACCGACGAGGAAATCGGCGTGGACCGTCTCGACGCCCGCCCCATCGCCACGCTGTCGCTCGATGCACAGGAGCGCCGCGAACACCTGCAGAAGCAGATGGGCGACTGATTCCATCCCGTCGTGGTTGCGACACGAGACGGCCCCGCATCGCGGGGCCGTCTTGCTTTCCGACGTCCGCTCCGCTCAGCCCTGGGCCAGCGATGCCGCCGCGTAGGCCTTCAACTTCGCGAGCATGGCCGCGAGCCCGTTCGACCGGGTAGGCGACAGGTGCTTGCCGAGGCCGATCTCCTGGATGAACGTGGGATCGGTGTCGACGATCTCGCGCGCGGAACGACCGGAGTAGACCCGCAGCACCAGGGCGATCAGGCCGGAAACGATGGCCGAGTCGCTGGCGGCGTCGAAGTGCATCTTCGATGCGTCGCCCGAGGGGATCAGCCAGACCATCGACTGGCAGCCGTGCACGCGGTTTTCCTCGGTCTTCCGCTCGTCGGGGAAGGGCGGTAGCTGGCGGCCGAGGTCGATCAGGTACTGGTAACGCTCGGTCCAGTCACCGAAGAAGGCGAACTCCTCCGCGATCGCGGCCTGTGCCTCGATGGCCGTGGCTTCCATCGGCTCGTTCATGCCTTCACCACGCTCCAGCGCGTGCCTTGCGCGCCGTCCTCGATCGCGACACCCCACGCCTTGAGCTGGTCGCGGATGGCGTCCGAGCGGGCGAAGTCCTTCGCCGCGCGTGCCGCGCGGCGCTCCTCCAGCAGCGCCTCGATGGCGGCCGCGTCGACGGCCTCGCCCGGATTGCCCTGGCGGAACCAGGCTTCCGGTTCCTGCTGGAGCAGGCCGAGCAGGGCGCCGCCGCCCAATAGCGCGGCCTTGGCCGGGCCGCGTGCCGCGCCGGTGGCCCGGCGGGCGGCGTCGGCCAGCTGCGATATCTCGGCCAGCGCCTGGGGCGTATTCAGGTCGTCACAGAGCGTGCTTTCGACGGACTCGGGCACCACCGCCTCGCCCGCGTCCACGTCGCCCATGTCGCGCAGGACACCGTACCAGCCGTCGAGCGTGCGTACGGATTGGGTCATCGCGGCCTCCGACCAGTCCAGCGGCTGGCGGTAATGGCCTCGCAGGAGCATGAGGCGCAGCGCCTCCGCGGGGTGCTTGCCGAGCAACTCGTGCAACTGGAGCACGTTACCCAGCGACTTGGACATCTTCCGGCCCTCGAACGTGAGCATGCCGTTGTGCAGCCAGTACCGGGCGAAGGTCTTGCCGCCATGCGCGCAGACGCTCTGGGCGATCTCGTTCTCGTGGTGCGGGAAGGTGAGGTCCACGCCACCGGCATGAATATCGATCGTCTCGCCGAGATGGGCCTCGCTCATGGCGGAGCATTCGATATGCCAACCCGGGCGGCCCCGGCCCCAGGGACTGTCCCAGCCGGGCAGGCTCGCGTCCGAGGGTTTCCACAGCACGAAGTCGCCCGGGCTCTTCTTGTACGGCGCCACCTCGACGCGTGCGCCGGCGAGCAGTTCTTCCGGATCGCGCCCCGACAGGGCGCCATAGGCCGGAAACGACTCGACGTGGAACAGCACGTGGCCTTCGGCCTCGTACGCATGGCCGCCGGCGATCAGGCGCTCGATCATCGCCACGATCTGCGGGATGTGCGCGGTGGCGTGCGGCTCGACGTCGGGCGGGGCGACGCCGAGGCGGGCCATGTCGTCGCGGTAGGCCTGGGTGTAACGATCGGTGATCTGCGCGATCGGCACGCCGGCGGCGGCCGCGGCGGCATTGATCTTGTCGTCCACGTCGGTGATGTTCCGGGCGTAGACCAGGTTCGGGTAATGCCGGCGGATCAGGCGGGCGAGCACGTCGAAGACGACCGGCGGCCGGGCATTGCCGATGTGGATGTAGTTGTAGACCGTGGGCCCGCACACGTACATCGTCACCCGCTGCGGATCGAGGGGGGTGAACGCCTCCGTGCGGCGTGACAAGGTGTTGTAGAGCGAAATCGGCATCGGGAATCCGTGGACGGGCGCGGCGTGCGGGCCATCCGCAGATGATAGCAAGCCCATCCGAACGGGACGCACGCGCGGGACCGGAATCGGTTGACACGGGGTGTGACGATTTCGCCCGCCGGTTCTAAGCGTGGATTCAGCGTGAACTTGCTGAAATGCTCGCCAGTAGGCGCCATTCGTGCGTCTGGCTGGAGGTTTTCCTAAATGTCTCGCCTGCTCATCCCCGCGCTCATTCTCGCCCTGTTCGCCACCGGCGTCAGTGCCCAGGACGGTCGCTACGTTCCCGGTCCTCCGGGCCCTGGCCCCTCCGCGGGTCCGGACGACAACACCCATTACGGCTGGGCGGACGTCCTGCGCGTCGACCCGGTGTACGGCGTGGCCCGAATCGAGACCCCTCGCCAGGAGTGCTACGACCAACCCGTCGTTCGGCGCGAATCCAGCGGCAACAGCACGGCCGGTACCATTCTCGGCGCCGTCGTGGGTGGCGTGCTCGGCAACACGGTCGGCAAGGGTGACGGCCGCAAGGCCGCCACGGTGGTCGGCGCCGTCGCCGGCGGCGCGGTCGGCAACGGCATAGCCCGTAATGGCGACCGCACCTACGAAAGCACCGAAACGCGCTGCCGTGACGTCAGCTCCGTGTCCGAGCAGCGCCGCATAGCGGGTTACGACGTCGAATACCGCTATCGCGGGGAGGTCTACGTCTCGCGTCTGAACTACGACCCGGGCGAGCGCCTGCGCGTTCGCGTCAGCGTGGCGCCGGCGGACTGACCTGCGTACCGCCTCCACCAGAAAAGGCCGCGAGCGATCGCGGCCTTTTTCGTTCCGCTGGAGGCGGCACTCTGGTGGGAGATCGACTGTGACTGTGGGAGCCGCTCAACCTGTGGGAGCCGCTTCAGCGGCGATCCCGCGGCAGCGGGCCAGCACCCATCGCCGCTGAAGCGGCTCCCACAGGTTGAGCGGCTCCCACCGAGTCCCTGCCACCGAGTCCCTGCCACCGGAGTTCCGTCACCGGGCTTGTTGCGCGCCGCACCAAATCCCGGCATGATCGCGGTTCCACCTTTCCAGATCTTGCCGTGACCCACGCCGTCTACACCGCGATCGTCCTTACCAGCGCCCGTATGGCCGCAGGAATGACCTCGCGTGCTCGTCGACCGTACATCGGATCACTGGCCGGGTAGGCTGTCGCACGCGTTTCATTCGTACCGACTAAAAAACCCGGCCATGCGCCGGGTTTTTTTGTTTTCGATTCCTCTTTCCTCCACGGCCCCGTGGCCACCGACCGAACTGGATTGCCATGACCGTTCGCCACTTCCTTTCCACCCAGGACTACAGCCGCGCCGAACTCGACGCCCTGCTCGAGCAGGCCGCGGAGTTCAAGCGTTCGCCACAGGGCCAGCAGCTCGCCGGCAAGTCGATCGCCCTGATGTTCTTCAACTCGTCCATGCGCACGCGAACGAGCTTCGAACTGGGTGCCTTCCAGCTGGGTGGCCATGCGGTGGTGCTTTCGCCGGGCAAGGACGCGTGGCCGATCGAGTTCGAGGTCGGTTCGGTGATGGATGGCGATACCGAGGAACATATCGCCGAGGTGGCCCGCGTGCTCTCGCGCTACGTGGACCTCATCGGCGTGCGCGCCTTCCCCAAGTTCGTCGACTGGTCGGTGGACCGCCAGGACAAGGTGCTGGCGGCCTTCGCGCGGTACGCGACGGTGCCGGTGATCAACCTCGAGACGATTACCCACCCCTGCCAGGAACTGGCCCATGCATTGGCGCTCAGGGAACACCTCGGCGACCTGCAGAACAAGAAGTATGTCCTCACCTGGACCTACCACCCGAAGCCGCTGAACACGGCGGTAGCGAATTCGGCCCTGTTGATCGCGACGAAGATGGGCATGGACGTGACCCTGCTGTGCCCCACGCCGGAATATGTACTCGACGAGCGCTACATGGAGTTCGCCAGGAGCAATGCCCACGAGAACGGTGGTTCGCTACAGGTATCGCACGACATCGAGGCCGCGTATCGCGGCGCGGACGTGATCTACGCGAAGAGCTGGGGCGCCATTCCCTACTTCGGCCGCTGGGACGAGGAGAAGGCGATCCGCGACGCCAACAAGCATTTCATCGTCGACGAGGCCAAGATGGCGCTGACCAACAACGGCCTCTTCAGCCATTGCCTGCCGCTCCGCCGGAACATCAAGGCGACCGATGCGGTGATGGACTCGCCGGCCTGCATCGCCATCGACGAAGCCGAGAATCGCCTGCACGTGCAGAAGGCGGTCATGGCCTCGCTCATTTCACATTCGTCGGGCGTGAAGTCCGGCCTCGGTTTCTGATTCGTCTTTCCCGATCGCCCATCGTTTTCCTTCGGAGCCAGCATGTCCAGCAAAGATATCGTCCTCGCCTTCTCGGGCGGCCTCGACACCAGCTTTTGCGTTCCTTACCTGACCGAGCGCGGCTATGCGGTGCATACCGTGTTCGTCGACACCGGTGGCGTCTCGTCCGAGGAACGCGAGTACATCGAGCAGCGCGCCCATGAACTGGGTGCGGCCTCGCATCGCACCGTGGACGCCGCCCAGGCGATCTGGGACAGCTTCGTCACCCCGCTGATCTGGGCTGGCGAGTTCTACCAGGGCCAGTACCCGTTGCTGGTCTCGGATCGCTACCTCATCGTGAAGGCCTCGCTGGAGCGCTGCGATGAACTGGGCACGAAATTCTTCGCGCATGGTTGCACCGGCATGGGTAACGACCAGGTCCGCTTCGACCTGACCGTGAAGGCGTTGGGCGACTACACCATCATCGCTCCCATCCGCGAGATCCAGCGCGAGCACACCCAGGTGCGCGCGTACGAGCAGAAGTACCTGGAGGACAGGGGCTTCGAAGTGCGTGCGAAGACCAAGCACTACACCATCAACGAGAACGTGCTCGGCGTGACCATCTCCGGCGGCGAGATCGACGCATGGGAGATCCCGGGCGAAGGTGCCGTGGGCTGGTGCGCGCCGCGTTCCGAATGGCCGTCCGAACCGCTGCGCATCGAACTGGGCTTCGAGAAGGGCACGGCGGTGTCCCTCGATGGCAAGGCGGCCTCCGGTCCGGAGATCCTCGGTTTCCTCAATCGTGAACTGGCGAAGTATGGCGTCGGCCGCAGCATGTATACCGGCGATACCAACATCGGCCTGAAGGGCCGCATCGTGTTCGAGGCGCCCGCGCTCACGGCGCTGCTGACCGCGCATCGCGCCCTGGAGGAAACGGTGCTGTCCAAGCAGCAGAACCGCTTCAAGCCCGAGATCGGCCGCAAGTGGACCGAAGTGGCCTACGAAGGCTTCTTCAACGATCCGGTCAAGGCCGATCTCGAAGCCTTCCTCGTCTCCACCCAGCGCAAGGTCGATGGCAAGGTAATCATCGAGACCCGCGGTGGAACGGTCTACGCGGTGAAGGTGGAATCGAAGAACATCCTGCAGTCGGCCAGGGCGACCTATGCCCAGGCCGCCGACTGGGGCGTGGCCGAGGCCGAGGGCTTCATCAAGCTCTACGGCATGAGCTCCACGCTCTGGGCGGAAGTCGACCGCGCCAACGGGAACTGATCCTAACCCATGGATACGCTCCTCGAGGAAACGCTCACCCATCTGCGCGCGCTGGTCGGATTCGACACGCGCAACCCGCCACGAACCATCGGCACCGACGGGATCTTCGATTACCTGCGCGCGAACCTTCCGGGCTTCGACGTGCAGGTGACGGATTTCGGTGCCGGTGCCGTGAATCTCTACGCCGTGCGCGGCACGCCCAGGTACCTGTTCAACGTGCACCTGGATACCGTGCCCGATTCCCCGCACTGGACGGCCAGCCCGTTCGAGCTGCGGGTGACGGAAGACCGTGCCATCGGCCTCGGTGCATGCGACATCAAGGGTGCCGCGGCCGCGCTGGTCGCGGTCGCCAACGCCTCGAAGGGCGACATGGCGTTGCTACTGTCGACCGACGAGGAAGCCAACGACGCGCGTTGCATCGACGGCTTCCTGAAGACACCGCGCGACTACGAGGCGATCATCGTCGCCGAGCCGACCAAGGGTGAGGCGGTGCTGGCGCATCGTGGCATCCATTCCGTGCAGATGCGATTCCAGGGCAGGGCAGGCCATGCCTCGGGAGAGCAGAAGCCTTCGGACAGCGCGCTGCACCAGGCGATCCGCTGGGGAGCCGCGGCGCTCGACCACGTGCAGGCGCAATCGCACGAACGCTTCGGTGGACTCACCGGCCTTCGCTTCAACATCGGCAAGGTCGAAGGTGGCATCAAGGCCAATGTGATCGCGCCGACGGCGGACGTCCGCTTCGGCTTCCGCCCGTTGCCATCGATGGATGCCGATCGCCTGCTTGAAACCTTCCGAACCCTGGTCGAGCCGCATCCGGTCGAGTACGGCGAGACGTTCCGCGGCGATTCGTTACCGGCGGGCGATACCGCCACGGCCGAGACGCGCCGCCTGGCCGCCCGCGACCTCGCCGACGAACTGGGTATCCCCGTGGGCAACGCGGTCGATTTCTGGACCGAATCCGCGCTGTTCTCGAAGGCCGGCTACACCTCCTTCGTCTATGGCCCCGGCGACATCGCGCAGGCGCACAGCGCCGACGAATGGGTCGCACTCGACCAGCTGGCTCATTACGCCCAGACCATCCATCGGATCGTGGACAGTGGACTCTAATAAACATACCCGCAGAACCATCGTGCGCCTGCTGTCCTCCATGGGCAGCGCACGCGAGATCCAGCAATACCTGAAGCGCTTCTCGCAGCTGGACGCCGCCCGCTTCGCCGTGGTGAAGGTCGGCGGCGCGGTGCTGCGCGACGACTTGCCGGATCTCACGTCCTCGCTGTCCTTCCTGCAACAGGTGGGCCTCACGCCCATCGTGCTGCATGGTGCCGGTCCGCAACTGGACGAGGAACTCTCGGCGGCTGGAATCGAAAAGAAAACCGTGAACGGCCTGCGGGTGACCTCGCCGGAGGCGCTGGCAATCGTGCGCCGCGTGTTCCAGGCGCAGAACCTGCGCCTGGTGGAAGCCTTGCAAGAGGCCGACACACGCGCCACCTCCGTGCCATCGGGCGTGTTCGCGGCGGACTTCATGGACCAGGAAACCTTCGGCCTCGTCGGCCGCGTGCGCACCATCAACCTCGCGCCGATCGAGGCCAGCCTGCGTGCGGGTTCGATCCCGGTGATCGCCAGCCTGGGCGAGACCGATTCGGGGCAGATCCTCAACATCAATGCCGACTTCGCCGCGAACGAACTGGTCCGCGTGCTGCAGCCGTACAAGATCGTGTTCCTGACCGGCACGGGCGGCTTGCTCGACGGTGACGGCAACGTCATCGATTCGATCAACCTCTCGACCGAGTACGATCAGCTGCTCCAGCAGCCGTGGCTGCACTCGGGCATGCGCCTGAAGATCGAGCAGATCAAGGATCTCCTCGACGACCTGCCGCTGACCTCGTCGGTCTCGATCACGCGGCCGGCGGAACTGGCCAAGGAGCTGTTCACGCACAAGGGTTCCGGCACCCTCGTGCGCCGTGGCGAGCGCGTGCTCCGCTTCGAGTCGTGGGAGGGCGTCGACCTGGCCCGCATGCGCCAGCTGATCGAGTCCAGCTTCGGTCGCACCCTCGTGGACGACTACTTCGAGCGCACCGACCTCTATCGACTCTATGTCTCGGAGAACTACCGGGCGGCGATGGTGTTGACGGCCGAAGAAGGGTTCGCCTACCTGGACAAGTTCGCGGTGCTCGACGAAGCCCAGGGCGAAGGTCTCGGACGCGCCGTATGGCAGGTGATGCGCGACGAGAATCCCAAGCTTTTCTGGCGCTCGCGACACGGCAACGTGATCAATCATTTTTACTACGCGGAGTCGGACGGCTGCTTCAAGCAAGCCCGTTGGAAGGTGTTCTGGTACGGGCTGGACAACTTCGCCGACATCGAACGTTGCGTCGCGCATTGCGCCACGCGCGAACCCACCCTGCAGGACTGAACGCTCATGGCCAAGAAGACCATCGGCATCGTCGGCGCACGCGGTCATACGGGTGCGGAACTGATCAAGCTCATCGCCAGCCATCCGGGCCTGGAGCTGGCTTTCGTGTCCTCGCGCGAACTGGATGGCCAGCGCCTGGCCGATCATAGCGATGCCTACGAGGGCGAACTCACCTATGGCAACCTCGATCCCGCCGCCGTCGCCACGGCGGCGGCCGACGTGGTGATCCTGGCCTTGCCCAACGGCAAGGCCGCTCCTTACGTGGAAGCGATCGACAAGGCCGCGGTGGCGACGGTGATCGTCGACCTCTCCGCCGACTATCGCTTCGACGAACGCTGGTATTACGGTTTACCGGAGTTGTATCGCGACCGCTGGCGCGGGGAAAAGCGCATCAGCAACCCGGGTTGCTACGCCACGGCCATCCAGGTCTCCATCGCTCCGATCAAGGACCTGCTGGCCGCTCCGCCGGTCTCGTTCGGCGTGTCCGGCTATTCCGGTGCGGGCACGACGCCGTCCGATCGCAACGATCCGGAGAAGCTGCGCGACAACCTCATGCCGTACTCGCTCACCGGGCATATGCACGAGAAGGAAGCCAGCCGTCACCTCGGTTTGCCGGTGGAGTTCATGCCGCATGTCGCGCCGCATTTTCGCGGGCTGACGGTCACCACCAACCTCTATCTCGCCAAACCGGCGAAGCGCGAGGAGATCGTCCGCCGCTTCGAGGGACGCTTCGAGAAAGAAAAGCTGATCCACGTCGTGGACGAGGCCCCGTGGGTGAGCCAGGTGGCCAACAGGCATCACCTCGACGTGGGTGGCTTCGCCGTCTCCAACGACGGTCGCCGTGTCGTCGTGGTCGCCACGCTGGACAACCTGTTGAAGGGTGCCGCCACCCAGGCGATGCAGAACGTCAACCGTGCGCTCGGTTTCGACGAACTGACCGCCATTCCGCTCTGAGCCAAAGGAACCCCTCATGACCCAGCCGCTCTGGCAGAAATCCGACACCCAGGTGGACGCGCGCATCATGCGCTTCCTCGCCGGTAACGACGTCGTGCTCGACCGCGAATTCTTCCTGCACGACATCACGGCGAGCAAGGCGCACGTGGAAGGCCTCGCCAACATCGGCGTGGTCTCCACGCAGGAGCGCGACGCGTTGCTGCGCGAGCTCGACGTCCTCGCGGCCGACTTCTCGGCGGGCACCTTCGTCCTCGACGAGCGTTTCGAGGATGGCCACTCGGCGATCGAGGCACGCCTGACCGAACGCCTCGGCGACGCGGGGCGGCGCGTGCACACCGGACGCAGCCGCAACGACCAGGTCCTGGTCGCCACGCGCCTGTGGCTCAAGGAGAAGCTGGCGACGCTGGAGGCGCTTTGCCGCCGCGTCGCCGACGTCTGCCTCGAGCGCGCGGCCGGGGAATCGTTGCCGATGCCCGGCTACACGCACATCCAACGCGCCGTGGTGTCGTCCACCGGAATGTGGTTCGCCGCGTTCGCGGAGGCTTTCATCGACAATACGCTGCGGGCCCGCCAGGCGCTGGAGCTGATCGATGCCAATCCACTCGGCACGGCGGCGGGTTATGGGGTGAATATCGCCCTCGACCGCGCGCATACGACCGCGGCTCTCGGCTTCGGACGGATGCAGGTCTCGCCGATCTATGCGCAGCTGTCTCGCGGGAAATTCGAGATGGCCGCGCTCGACGCCGTCGGTACCGCGCTGCTCGATACGCGTCGCCTCGCGTGGGATCTCTCGCTCTTCACCACCGCGGAATTCGATTTCGTGAAGCTGCCGGCGGAGTACACCACCGGTTCGTCGATCATGCCGAACAAGCGCAATCCCGATGTCGTCGAATTGTTGCGCGCCAGCTATGCCAGCGTGGCCGCGGCGCGCACCGAGATCGAGCAGCTTTTGTCGTTGCCTTCCGGTTACCAGCGCGACCTGCAACTTTCGAAGGGCTCGCTGTTCCATGGTTTTTCCATGGGGCTGGGTGCGCTCGAACTGCTGCCGGACATGCTTGCCCGCTTCGAATGGAAGGCGGACAGGATGCGTGCCGCCATCGAACCGGCGATGTATGCCACCGACGTGGCGATCGAGCAGGCGGCGGCTGGCGTGCCCTTCCGCGACGCGTACCGGGCGGCGGCGGAAACCGCGGCTTCGGCGGGGGAGGGGCGCACGCCGGAATCGAGTCTCGCGGCGAGGACTTCGCCAGGGGCGGGTCGCGGTTTGATGCTGGATACGTTGCGGGCTCGGTTGGATGCCTTGGCCGGCTGACGCCGGCCATCGCCGACAAGGTCGGCTCCCACCAGGTCGCGGTAGCTGACGACGCCACCGGGCAGCGGAAGCTGACGAGGTTTCCGCCAGCTCGCTAAGGCCGACATCGCTCGGTGGGAGCAACTGTCTTTTTCCTTTGGCTCCTCAAGGCGCAGTGGATCGCCAGCCGACCTGATCACGGACCATGGCGTTGATGGCGGTGATGAAGCTGCGCATGCAGGCGACGAGGGCGACCTTGGCCACTTTTCCGCGCGCCCTTAGGGCGCGATACCGTTCGCCCAGGGCGCTGCCCTTGGCGTGGATGGCGGACCAGGTGGCCATGTAGAGCGCGCGTCGGACGATCCATCGGCCGGCGCGGACCCGTCGAGGCCCGTCGCGTCGGCCGCTTTGGTCGACGTACGGCGCAACACCGACCAGCGCTGCGATCTGTTGTCGTGACAGCCGCCCCAGCTCGGGCAGGTAGGCCAGCAGCGTGGCTGCCGTCACCGGTCCCACGCCGGGAACCTCGCGCAACCGCGACGTGGGCGCCGCCGCCGTCGTGGCGGTGGCGATGCGCTTGTCCAGGTCGGCGATCTGGACCTTGGCCGCATCGATCATGG
>NZ_JBFUPQ010000021.1:0-45295 GCF_041360655.1 Luteibacter sp. RCC_6_2
ACCTCGGCAGACGCTGGACTTCCAGAGCCCTGCCGAGGTACTCAATCAAACTGTTGCATCGACCGATTGAGATCGCCGGAGGGCGAATCGGAAACCCCGCCCGGCGCGACGGGCGCGACGGGGCGCCAGCCATAGAACACGGCCGCGCAGCGGCATCCTTTCCCGAGCGACGGTGTAACCGGAGCGACGAGGGTGGCGGCCGACGGCTCTGCCTCGCACACCCCAACGCGAGGCGAAGCCGAGCCGGACAAACGCCAAAAAAAACGCCGCGTCACTGCGCGGCGTCGGTTTCCTCGATAAGGTTTACGCGTTCGCGTAATTCCTTGCCGGGTTTGAAATGAGGTACGTGCTTGCCCGGCAGAGCGACCGCTTCGCCGGTCTTGGGGTTACGCCCCATGCGCGGTGGGCGGAAGTGCAATGCAAAACTGCCGAAGCCGCGGATTTCGATACGTTCACCCGTGGACAAGGCGTGGCTCATCTGCTCGAGCACACTCTTGACGGCAAGTTCCACGTCGCTGAAGGCAAGGTGGGTCTGGCGCCGCGCCAGCGCCTCGATCAGTTCCGACTTTGTCATGGGTCCCCTGGTGGTTCTCGAAGCTGACGCAAATCTGTCAAACAACAGCGAGGGGCGGCACGGCCGCCCCTCGCCCGACGGTTAGTCGGCCTTGTTCATCTGCTCCTTGAGGAGCGCGCCGAGCTTGGTCGTGCCACCAGCAGCGGACTGGTAGTCGGCCATCGTATCGGCCAGATCTTCCTCGTCCTTCGCGCGGATCGACAGCTGGAGCTGACGGCCCTTGCGATCCATGCCGGTGAACTTCGCCTCGACCGCATCGCCGACCTTCAGGTACTGCGTGGCATCGTCCACGCGCTCCTTGGCGATATCGTTCGCGCGAATGTAGCCCTCGACGCCTTCGCCGAGATCCACGATCGCACCCTTGGCGTCGACTTCGCGGACCGTGCCGGTCAGGACCGTGCCGCGCGGATTCGTGGCCATGAACTGGCCGAACGGATCCTGCTCCATCTGCTTGATGCCGAGGGAGATGCGCTCACGCTCCGGATCGACGGCCAGGACCACGGCCTCGACTTCGTCGCCCTTCTTGAAGTTGCGCACGAGGTCTTCACCCGATGCCTGCCACGAGATGTCGGACAGGTGGACGAGACCGTCGATACCGCCTTCCAGGCCGATGAAGATGCCGAAGTCGGTGATCGACTTGATCTGGCCGGACACCTTGTCGCCCTTCTTGTGCATGGCGGCGAACGCTTCCCACGGGTTCGAGCGGGTCTGCTTGATACCGAGGGAGATACGGCGACGCTCTTCATCCACGTCGAGGACCATGACTTCCGTCTCGTCACCGACCTGCACGACCTTGGCCGGGTTGACGTTCTTGTTGGTCCAGTCCATTTCGGAGACGTGCACGAGGCCTTCGACGCCCGGCTCGATCTCGACGAAGCAGCCGTAATCGGTGACGTTGGAGACCTTGCCGAACAGGCGGCTGCCGACCGGGTAGCGGCGGGCGATGGCGACCCACGGGTCGTCACCGAGCTGCTTGAGGCCGAGCGACACGCGGTTGCGCTCGCGGTCGTACTTGAGCACGCGGACGTCCAGCTCGTCGCCGACGTTGACGACTTCGGACGGGTGACGCACGCGCTTCCACGCCATGTCGGTGATGTGCAGCAGGCCATCGATGCCGCCGAGGTCGACGAACGCGCCGTAATCGGTGAGGTTCTTCACCACACCCTTCACGACCGCGCCTTCCGTCAGGCGTTCGAGCAGCTTCTCGCGCTCTTCCGAGAACTCCGTCTCGACGACCGCGCGGCGGCTGACGACGACGTTGTTGCGCTTGCGATCGAGCTTGATGATCTTGAACTCGAGATCCTTGCCCTCGAGGTAGACCGGATCGCGGACCGGACGCACGTCGACCAGGGAGCCCGGCAGGAATGCGCGGACGTCCTTGATGTCGACCGTGAAGCCGCCCTTGACCTTGCCGGAGATCTTGCCGGTGATGGTCTCTTCCTTGTCGAACGCCTGCTCGAGGTCGTCCCACACCATCGAACGCTTGGCCTTCTCACGGGAGAGCTTGGTCTCGCCGAAGCCGTCTTCGAGCGCGTCGAGCGCGACCTTGACCTCGTCGCCCACTTCCACTTCCAGCGCGCCGGACTCGTCCTTGAACTGCTCGATGGGGACGATGCCTTCGCTCTTCAGGCCGGCGTTGATCACCACCACGTCGTTGCGGATTTCCACAACGATACCGGTGACGATGGAGCCGGGCTTCAGCTTGGAAATGGCCTGCTGGCTCTGTTCAAACAGTTCGGCAAAACTTTCAGTCATGTTGATTCCAGGGTTATGAAAGGTCGTACCCGGCGTCTGCCTCGGTTCTCGAGCGCAAGCGGACGGGGGACCCACCGGTCGTGGGCGCATGGGGGAAGCCTGTTGGGAAACCGCCCTGCACCGTTGCCAATATCCCGAGCACACAGCGTGCGCGGGGGTTGTGCCGGATGCGCCTAAGGGCGCACCACGGCGAATACTTTTTCCACCACCGTCTCGATCGGCATGCCGGTGGTATCGATCACCACGGCGCCCTCGGCGGGCTTCAACGGGGCGACCGGCCGCGACGCATCCCTTTCGTCACGTGCCTCGATCTCTCGTTGGAGAATGGTAAGTGTAACGCTCAGCCCCTTATCCTTCAACTGCTTATAGCGCCTTTTCGCGCGCTCGGCGGCACTGGCCGTGAGGAAGAACTTATGGGCGGCATCGGGGAAAATCACCGTCCCCATGTCCCGCCCGTCCGCCACCAGGCCCGGCGCCTTGCGGAAACCGTGCTGGAGGTCCACCAGGGCCTGGCGGACCGACGGGATGACGGCGATGGCCGAGGCCGCCGCCCCTGCCGTTTCCGTGCGTAGTTCGTCCGTGGCGTCGTGGCCGTTCACCAGCACCCGGGTCTCGCCGCCGTCCGGGCTGGCCTGGAAGCGGATCTTCACGGTCTGCGCGCAGCGGGTGACGGCCTCGGCGTCGGAGAGGTCGATGCCCTCCTCCCCCGCCGCATAGCCCACGGCGCGGTAAAGGGCGCCGGAATCGAGCAGGCGCCAGCCGAGGCGTTCGGCCACCAGCCGGCTGATGGTGCCCTTGCCCGAGCCGGACGGGCCGTCGATGGTCAGCACGGGGACGGCAGCCGGATGGGCCATGGGATCAACCTCGTTCGCGAAACGCGCATGATATCGCGTCGGCCGCCCGAAACCGGCCCATGGACAGCCCCCGGGGGCCGTGCTACAAGCCCCCAACCTCTATGCGCCACGGGTTGAAGCGCTCCATGTCCGACCACCTCCAGAGCCAGTTCGAGCAGGCTTACCTGGACCTCACCCGTCTTGGCCAACGGCCCGACAACGACACCCTCCTGCGTATCTATGCCCTTTACAAACAGGGTTCCGAGGGCGACGTCAGCGGCGACAAGCCCGGTTTCTTCGATTTCGTGGGCACCGCGAAGTACGAGGCCTGGGCGGCGCTGAAGGGCGTGCCACGGGAAGAGGCGATGCGCGACTACATCGAACTGGTGAAATCCCTGGGCGGTTGAGGGCCCCGTTCGGTGGGAGAGGCGGCAGCTTGGTGGGGACAGGGAGCAAGCTTGGTGGGAGCCGACCCTGTCGGCGATGGGTGCTTGCCGTAACCTGGCCCGCTGCCGCGGGATCGCCGACAAAGTCGGCTCCCACCAGGTTGTCGTAACTTGGCCCGCTGCCGCGGGATCGCCGACAAGGTCGGCTCCCACCAGATAGGTGACCTCAACGGAAACACCAGATAGGCGGCCTCAACGGAAACACCAGAGAGGCGGCCCCACCGGAAACACCGGAAACACGGGATAGATCCCCTTCACGGTCAGTCCGCGGCGGGGCGCTCTTGTGGGAGCCGATTCATCGGCGATCCTACGAAGCGCGGAGCGATATCCAGGCGGCGACCGGCAATCCGCCGAACACGGCTGCGGCTTCGACCGAGCCGCCCCGTCCGGGCGCCGGCGCTTCCAGCCGGCCACCGCCATCGGCCAGCACCCCGGTCCACCGGCCCTCCGGCAAGCGCAACGACGTCCCCTCCCACCGTTCGCCGGGAATCACAGGCGTCTCCGCCCCACCCAGCCACCCGGCGGTGTGCCGCGCCACGGCGACCGCCAGCCGCTGGCCCCGCCATTCGCGGACGAAGGCCAGCACGTGGCCGGCCGCGGGGCCCTCCGCCATGAGCGGCCGGTAACTCCCCCGCGCGAACAGGTCGGGGTGCGCCTGGCGCAGCCGTAGCAAACGGGCGATCACCGCCTGCTTGATCGCGCCATTCCTCCACACCGGCAACAGGTCCGAAGGCGCGGCATCGCGTTCGAGCGAGGCGGCCCGGGCGAGGAAATCGACGGGGCGGCGGTTGTCGGGGTCGACTAGGCTGAAATCCCAGTAATCGGTGCCCTGGTAGAGATCGGGCACGCCCGGCGTCGTCAGCCGCAGGACGGCCTGGGCCAGCCCGTTGGCCGCCCCGGGGACGGCGATGTAATCCGCGAAGGCCGCCACTTCCGCCGCCGATTCACCCGAGAGCACGCTGCGCAGGAAATCCTCGCAGGCGTCCTCGTACGGCTCGTTCGGCGAGGTCCAGCGGGTCCAGCGCTTCGCTTCGCGCAAGGCCTTGCGTTGCCACGCGGCGATGCGCGTGGCGAAGCGTTCCACGCCGTCCACGTCGTCCGGCGACAGTCCAGGTGGCCATGCGCCGACCAGCATCTGGTAGAGGATCAGCTCATCCGCGGCGGATGGCGCCATCCGCCCTTCCGCGCGTTGGCGGAACGCCGCGTGGCGGGCGCGCCAGCGGTCCACCGTCACGATCCATCGTTGGGGTATTTCGGAGAGCACGGCCAGGCGCGCGCGAAGGTCTTCGCCCCGCTTGTGATCGTGGGTGGCGGTGGCCAGCAGGTTGTACGGCAGGGTGGCGGCGCGCTCCGCGCAGTGACGGTGGAAATGTTCCGGAGCGATAGACAGCTTCGCCGCATCGACGCCCACCTCGTTACGCGACAGCAGACGGCCATAGCGATAGCCGGCGGTGTCTTCCACGGCCTTGGCGGCCACGGGCGACGTGGCCTGCTGAAACATCGCCATCGCCCTTTCGCGGGCGCGGCGCACCGGCCCCGGCGGCAACGAGCGCGGCGCCTCGCCGCCGAGCCATCGGGCGACGAGATGCAGCAACTCGCTGTCTTCGAGACGAATGGTACGCAGGGCACCCTCGACGGCCCGCGCGAACACCGCTTCGTCATAGGCATCGCGGCCAACGCCCCCCGCATAGGTGCGATACACCGGGAAATGCACGAGCAGTTCCACCAGCACGCGGCGAATGGCGGCCAGCGACACATCCCGCGTCGCGATATCGGCACGCGCGGCGGCGAAAAGGGCTCGCGCCGTGCGGTCCAGTTCCGCTTCGAAACTGTCCACGAGGATCTGCCTTCGCGCACGCACCGCTTGCGTCCCGAAGTCCGTGCTCTCGCCCGTGAGCTTGCGCCATAGGCCGGTCAGCGGCGCCTCGCCGTTCTCGTCGTGCAGTACGGCCGACACCTGGTCCATGAATTCGTAGCCGGTGGTGCCATCGGTGCGCCAATCGAGGCGCAGGCCCTCGTCCGGCGCGAGGATCTTCTCCACCACCAGGTAGGCCGCACCGTGCGGAGCCTCCGGCGGACGCCTCGCACGCAGTGTCTCCAGCCGGTGACGCAACTGGCGGCAGTAACGGCGCGGGTCGGCCAACCCATCGACGTGGTCGCAGCGCACGCCGTCGATCAGGCCCTCCGCGTACAGCCGGAAAATCGTCTTGTGCGTGTCTTCGAAGACCGCCGTCCGTTCGATGCGCAAACCAGCCAGCTCGTTGATGTCGAAGAAGCGGCGGTAGTTGACCATGTCGCTGGCGAGCTTCCAGAACGCCAGGCGATAGTGCTGCCGTTCGATCAACGCATGCAGTGCCGCCCTGCCCTCGTCCGTCCCGGGGTCGTGCACGGCCTGCGCTTCCTCGCCCAACGCCGCCGAGGTAGCCGGCGAAAGCGGCAAGTGATCGTCATAGACCCGCAGCATCCACTCGTCGCGCCGCCGCGCCAACCGTACATGGCCTTCGCGCAGGGTCTGCTCATAACCCGCGCCGAGGATCGGCAACAACAGGCGCCCCTTCAGCAACGGATCGGGCGCCTGCCACTCGATATCGAAATATCCCGCGTAGCGGCTTTCCCGCCCATGCCGGAGCACGTCCACCCACCACGCGTTCTCGACGCCCACGCCCATGTGGTTGGGCACGATGTCGACGATCAGGCCCATGCCGTGGGAGCGCAGGCTCGCGACGAGACGGCGCAAGGCTTCCTCCCCACCGATTTCCGGGTTCACCTGGTGGCAATCGACGACGTCGTAGCCGTGGGTCGAACCAGCCCGCGCGCGCAGGATCGGCGAGGCATACAGATGACTCACCCCGAGGCGCGCGTAATAGCCGACGACGTCGATCGCATCGTCGAGGGTGAAGCCCGCATGGAACTGCAGGCGCGCGAGCGCACGCGGAGCGCTCACGCGCGATGCCGGGTCTGGTCGATCGCGGCGCATACGGCGTGGGCGATCGGGCCATCGAACAGGCGTGACGACGAATCGGGCATGCGCCGGCGCCAGTTCGGATGGACCGCGTCGGTGGGACCGGGCAGGTTCGGCTGTTCGTGCAGGCCGAGCACATCTTCCACGGGGAAGATCGCCAGGGGCGCGGGTGCCAGCGATACGTGCCGGGCCGCCGCGACGACCACGGGGGAGATATCGTCCGGCGCGGGCGGGGGATCTTCGTTCCATGCGGAACCGGACGCGAACAACGCCCGCCAGAGCATCACCCGCTCGACCTCGCGCTGCGCTGCCTCGTCGACATCGGGATTGTCGAGCCCGGTGCGTTTTCGCCACTCCACGTCGCGTCCGCTCCACCATCCCGCCACTGTCGGCACGTCGTGCGTGCTGGTCGTCGCCATGGCCTTGCCGGACCATTCCGCCGGCGCGATGAAGCCGCCGTCCGCGGCACGCTCGAACCAGAGCACGCGGATACCAAGGACACCCTTGTCGGCGATCGTCTGACGAAAATCGGCCGGCACGGTGCCCAGGTCTTCGCCGATGACGATGGCACGATGCAGATGCGATTCCAGCGCGATCAGCCGCAACATGTCGCCGAGCGGATAGCGTACGTAGGCGCCTTCGGTCGCACCCGCGCCATGGGGCACCATCCACAGGCGCTTCAATCCCAGCACGTGGTCGATACGCACGCCGCCTGCGTGCGCCAGCGCCGCGCGCAGCATGCCGATGAATCCCTTGAAGCCGGTCTCGCGCAAGCCTCGCGGCGAGAACGTGGTGAGACCCCAATCCTGACCCAGCCGGTTGAGCGCATCTGGGGGTGCCCCCACGGACAGGCCGTTGAGCACTTCCTTCTGGTGTGCCCAGGCATGGCTGCCGCCCGCGTCGGCACCCACCGCCAGGTCGGCCACCAGGCCGATGGCCATGCCCGCGTCGCGCGCCGCCTTCTGCGCTCCCTCCAACCCCTGTGTGGCGAGCCATTGCAGCCACGCGTGAAACGATACTTCGCGGGCGTGCTCGCGAGCGAAGGCCGCCACGTCGGAGCTCGCCGGATCATGGAACGCCTCCGGCCAGCCCTGCCATCCGCCCGCGCGCCCGTGCGCGGTGAAGTCGGCGTGCAAGGCTTCGAAACGTGCGTGACGCTCCAGCGGCTCGCCTTGCTCGCGCCGGAACGCGGCGAATCGCTCCGAGTGCACGATGTCCACCGACGCCCACTCGAACACGGAACGAAGGATCGTCATCCGCGCACGCGCGGCGCGCGGCCAGTCGATCAACTCGAGCCATTCGAGTTCGGCCAGTTCCTGGCGCAGGTTATGGGTATCGATCACCGCGCGCACGGTCTGTTCGCCACTGGTCCGCACCGGGTCGATGTACAGGCCGTTGAGGAACAGGCGGCTCGACGGCGCATAGGGGCTGTAGCGTTCGGGAGCGGCCGCGAACAAGGCATGCAGCGGGCTGATCGCAAGCGCATCCGCGCCCTTCTCCGCGGCCGCTTTCGCACACAGTTCCAACGCCGTGAAATCGCCGATGCCGCCGTCGCCCGGGCGGCGCAGGCTGGACATCTGCACGGCGATACCCCAAGGCCGATGGGCGGAAGCGATGTCGCCGATGCCGAAAGCGCGCGGTGGAGCGACGGCGAGGGTGATCGGCTCCTCGTCGATCAACAACGTGTAGTACCCCGGCATGGCCGGCGCGTCGACTAGCCGTTCGCCGGAAGGCAAGGCGCCCTCGCTGATCGGACCGCCTTCGTCCGTCACGATCTTCCACGAGCGGCCGCGTGCCGCCGCCGGCAGTTCGACGCGTCCACCCGCGTCCGCGGTCAGCAGCCTCGGCGGCTGTTTGCCGCTGCGCTCTTCCTCGATGCGCCGCAAGCTCGCCTCGACATCGTCCGCGTTGTCCGCAGGCAGCCCCAGGGCCTGCAGGACGGCCCGCACCGTCCGGGCCGGGGTCGATTGCGGCCGGTCGAGTGCGTCGCGCCAGTTCACGTCGACCCCGGCCTGTTCGGCCAGTAACGCGAGGCGGTCGTCGAGGGGCTCGTTCACGAATCAGGACTCCAGGCAGGCAAGCGTGCGGCGGGCGGGAAGCAGGCCACGAGAAACGGAAGCGACATCGGCGGCATCGCCGTGCAACCAGGCCGCAGACGGTGATGGTGGCTTCGCGAAAGTGACGTCGGCGTCGCCGACATTGACGAACAACGTGAGCGACGAACCGCCCAACGACCAGGACACGACGAAGGCGCGTTCGCCCACTGGCTCGGCGTCCAGGCTCCGCGCTTGCTCGATATACGGGGAAACGTGCTTCTGCCGCGCCGCGATCAGGTCACGAACGAGCGTCCGGCGCACATCGCCACGTTCGCGATCCCTCACGGGAATGGACGCGGTAAACGTGGCGTATTCATTGGGATCGGGAATGTCCTCGCCGGAGAATCCGGTGAAGGCGTCGAACTCCTTGCGCCGGCCATCGCGCACGGCCTTGCGCAGGTCTTCATCGGGAAAGTCGGTGAAGAACAGGAAGGGTGTCCGGCTGGCCCATTCCTCGCCCATGAACAACATGGGTACGAAAGGCGACAGCAGCAGCAGCGCGAGCGCGGCCTCCAGGATCTCCGGGGAAACGAGCGTGCTCAGCCTGTCGCCGAGTGCCCGGTTGCCCACCTGGTCGTGGTTCTGCAGGAAATTCACGAACCGCGATGGCGGCAGGTGGGCGCTGGGCTCGCCGCGACGGCGGCCGCCCATCGGCTCGCCCTGGAAGGCGAAGCCTTCACGCAGGCTGCGCAGCAGCTTGTCCATCGGCGGGTGGTAGTGCGCGTAATAACCCTCTTTCTCGCCTGTGAGCAGCACGTGCAGCGCATTGTGGAAATCGTCGTTCCACTGCGCGTCGAACCGTCCGCGGCCGAGCAGGTTGGCCTGGTTGGCTTCGTTCTCCATAACGAGGTGGACGTGACGTCCCGGTTCCACGGTGGCGTGCACGCGGTCCGCCAACGTCACCAGCCAACCGGCATTGCCGATCGCGTGCACCGCATCGAAGCGCAGGCCGTCGAAACGGAACTCCTGCAGCCAGTACAGCGCGTTGTGCACGAAGTAATCGCCCACCTGCGGCGTCGCCACGCCGATGGCCGCACCCCACGGCGTGTGCGTCGATTCGTCGAAGAACGGCGACGCATACGCGCCGAGGTAGTTGCCCTCCGGTCCGAAATGGTTGTAGACCACGTCGAGGAAGATCATCAGCCCGAGCCCGTGCGCCGTGTCGACCAGCGACTTGAGGTCGTCGGGCGAGCCATAGGCGTCCGCCGGGGCGAAGGGCAACACGCCGTCATAACCCCAGTTGCGTTCGCCCGCGAACTCGGCGACCGGCATCAGCTGGACAGCGGTGATACCCAATGAAGCGAGGTGCGGCAAGACCATCTCCACGCCATGGAACCCGCCGAGCGCGCCTACATGCAATTCGTAGATCACGGTTTCATGCCACGGCCGGCCGCGCCAGCCGGCGTGCCGCCATGCGTACGCCGCGGGATCGGTGACCCTGCTGAAACCGTGCACGTCGCCACCGACCTGCCGGCGCGAAGCGGGATCGGGCACCGCCACGCCGTCGCGGATGCGAAAGCGATAACCGCGACCCACCTCGGCGGGACACACGCATTCGAACCAGCCGTCGTCCAGCGCTCGCATTGGTGAGACATGACCGTCGTCGCATTCGATCGACACCGTGTCCACGTCGGGAGCCCAGAGCCGGAAACGGGTGCGGCCGTCGCCCAGGTACCTGGCGCCATACGGCATCGGGTAGACGAAGGTGTCGCTCATGCGGGTTCCGTCCTCACCGACGCGGCCAGAAGGATCACGCTGCGCCCTTCCACCTCGATCGACGGTTCGCTCCAAGGCGTTTCCGGCGCGGCCGGCATGGCGCTGTTGCAGCTCATCCGCCAGTTCACCACCGGTTGGGGAAGGTGGAACACGTGCTTCTCGGGCGTCGCGTTGATCAGCACCAGGGTCACGTCGGCGCGCTTTTCGCCGTACGCCTGCGCGCGGCGAAGCGCCAGCAGGCGGCCTTCGGTGTATCCCCAGGTTTCCAGGGTCATCTCCGTGCCGCTTTCGTCGAACCAGGTCACCTCGCGCATGCCAGGGGCCACCTCCGTGTCCCCACGCAGGAAGTGCGCGGCCCTCAGCGTCGGATGCTTTTCGCGAAGACGGATGAGCCTTGCGACGAAGTCGGTCAGTTCCCTGCCCCGTTCATCGGTGGCCAGTTTCCAGTCATACCAGGACAGTTCGTTATCCTGGCAGTACGCGTTGTTGTTGCCCTGCTGCGTGCGGCCGAACTCGTCGCCACCCAGCAGCATGGGCGTGCCGTGGGAAAAGAAAAGCGTGGAAAGCATGGCGCGCTTGGCGCGATCGCGCGCGGTGCGGATAGCGGGATCGTCAGTGGGTCCTTCCACTCCGTAATTGTAGCTTTCGTTGTCGTTGCCACCGTCACGGTTGTCCTCGCCGTTGGCTTCGTTGTGCTTGTCGTTGTAGCTGACCAAGTCTTCCAGCGTGAAGCCGTCATGCGCGGTGAGGAAATTCACCGACGCCCAGGGTTTGCGCCGATGATGGTCGAACAGTTCGCCCGAGGCTTGCAGGCGTCCGGCGAGCACGCCGCGCATGTTCGAGTCGCCTTTCCAGAACTTGCGGACGTCGTCGCGGAACTGGCCGTTCCATTCGGCGAAGCCGGCCGGATGGTTGCCCAGCTGGTAACCGCCTGGCCCGATGTCCCAAGGCTCGGAAATCAGCTTCACGTTCGCCAGCACCGGGTCCTGGCGCATGGCGTCGAACAACCCGCAACAGGGATCGAAGCCATGCTCCTCACGGCCGAGGCTCACCCCCAGGTCGAAGCGGAAACCGTCCACATGGAAGGTCTGCACCCAATAGCGCAAGGAATCCATCACCAGCTGGAGCACCCGCGGATGCGCGGTGTTCACGGTGTTGCCGGTGCCGGTATCGTTGATGCAATAGCGGGGGTTGTCCGGCATCAAGCGGTAGTAGCTCTTGTTGTCGAGACCCCGGAACGACATGGTGGTGCCTAGTTCGCTTCCCTCGCAGGTGTGGTTGTAGACCACGTCGAGGATCACCTCGATGCCTGCCGCGTGCAGCGCCTGCACCGCCGCGCGAATCTCGTTCAGCGCGCCCTCGGCGAGATAGGCGGGCTCGGGGGCGAAGAAGGCCAGCGTGTTGTAGCCCCAGTAGTTGCGCAGCTTCATCTCCGTGAGGCGGCGGTCCTGCAGGAAGGCATGCACGGGCAGGAGTTCCACGGCGGTGACGCCGAGCTTCACCAGGTAGTCGATCACGTAGGGATCGGCCAGCGCGATGAAAGTACCGCGCTCGTGCTGGCGGATACGCTTCAGGGTGCGTGTGAAACCCTTCAGGTGGGTCTCGTAGATCACCGTCTCGTTCCACGGCGTGTGCGGCCGGTTGCCGTGGGTCCAGTGCATCGGTTCGTCGACGACCACGGCCTTGGGCATCGCCGCCGCGCTGTCGCGCCGGTCGAACGAGAGGTCGGCGCGTGGCGAGGAAACCCGGTAACCGTGCAAGGCATCCGACCAGCGCACCTGTCCGTGCAGCAGGCGCGCATACGGGTCGAGCAGCAGCTTGTTGGGATTGAAGCGATGCCCTTCCTCGGGAGCATAGGGACCATAGGCGCGGAAACCGTACAACGTGCCGCCGCGGACGCGTGGCAGGTAACCGTGCCAGATTTCGTCGGTGCATTCGGGCAGTTCGTAGCGTGCGATTTCACGCTTGCCCGAGGGATCGAAAAGACATAGCTCGATGCGCTCGGCATGGGCGGAGAACACGGCGAAGTTGGTTCCCATGCCGTCACACGTGGCACCGAGCGGGTACGGCATTCCGGGCTGCATGCGTTCGGGAAGAGCGGGCATCGGATTCCTCGTCAGTCGGCCACGAAGATGACCGTGGATAGGGGCGGCAGGCTGATCACCAGCGAGCGGTCGAAGCCGTGCGCGGGAACGTCTTGCGCGTATCGCTCGCCCTCGTTGCCCACGCCGGACCCACCATAGTCCGCCGCATCGGAATTGATCGCCTCACGCCAGCGCCCTCCTTCCGGCACGCCGATGCGGAAGCCGTGGCGAGGCGTCGGGGTCATGTTGCTGACGACCAGGGCGGGGCGTCCGCCATCGGCCATGCGCAGCCAGGCGAAGACGCTCTGCGCGGCGTCGTCACCGATCACCCATCGGAACCCGCGCGGGTCCGTGTCCCAGGCATGCAAGGCGGGCGTAGCGGCATAGAGCAGGTTCAGGTCGCGGACGAGCGTCTGCACGCCCAGGTGCAAGGGATGGTCGAGCAGGTCCCAGGCGATCTGGGCGTCGTGGTTCCATTCATGGGGCTGTGCGATTTCACCCCCCGTGAACAGCAACTTCTTGCCGGGATGTCCCCACATGAAACCGTAGTACGCGCGCAGGTTCGCGAAGCGCTGCCATTCGTCGCCAGGCATGCGGCCAAGTAACGAGCGCTTGCCGTGCACCACCTCGTCATGGGACAGCGGCAACACGAACTTCTCGGAATACGCGTAGACCATGCTGAAGGTCATCTCGCCGTGGTGCCAGCGGCGGTGGACCGGATCGCGCGACATGTACTCCAGCGAATCGTGCATCCAGCCCATGTTCCACTTGAAGGTGAAGCCCAGGCCGCCCTGTTCCACCGGCTGGGTGACGCCGGGCCACGCAGTGGATTCCTCGGCGATGGTCATGCAGTCCGGATGGCGCTCCGCCACCAGCTGGTTGACACGACGCAGGAAGGCGATGGATTCCAGGTTCTCGCGACCGCCATACATGTTCGGCACCCATTCGCCCTGCTTGCGCGAGTAATCGCGATAAAGCATCGACGCCACCGCATCCACGCGCAGGCCATCGACGTGGAAGCGTTCGAGCCATGCCAGCGCGCTGGCGACCAGGAAAGCCGACACCTCGTTACGGCCGAGGTTGAAGATCAGCGTATTCCAGTCCTGGTGGAAACCCTCGCGCGGATCGGCGTGTTCATACAACGGCGTGCCGTCGAAGTGCGCCAGGCCGTGGATGTCCGTCGGGAAATGCGCAGGCACCCAATCGACGATCACGCCGATGCCTGCCTCGTGGCAGCGATCGACGAAGCGCGCGAACGCCTCCGGCGTACCGAAGCGCGAGGTCGGCGCGAACTGCCCCAGCGGCTGGTAACCCCACGATCCACCGAATGGATGTTCGGAGACCGGGAGCAATTCGATATGCGAAAAACCCATCCCGGCGACGTAGGGAATCAGGCGTTCGCCGAGCTCGTCCCAATGCAGTTCGCCGCCATCCTTTCCGCGCAGCCACGACCCGGCGTGCAACTCGTAGATGGTCAGCGGCGAGCCCGCATGATGCAGCGCCCCGCGCCGGCGCAGCCAGGCATCGTCGGTCCAGTGGAAGGCCGTGGGGTCGGCCACGATCGAAGCCGTCGCGGGCGGCAGTTCGGCGGCCAGCGCCACCGGGTCGGCACGCTGGGTCAACGAACCGTCCGCACCCCAAATCTCGTATTTGTAGCGCGCCCCCGCGAGCAGGCCGGGTACGAACAGTTCCCAGACACCCGCCGGCACGCGCTTGCGCATCGGGTGACGGCGCCCGTCCCAGCTGTCGAAGTCGCCCACGACGCTGACACGCTTCGCATTCGGTGCCCATACCGCGAAACGCACCCCGTGCACGCCGTCGACGGTGACCGGATGGGCACCCAGGCAACGGAACAACTCGATGTGGCTGCCGTCGGAAAGCCTGCGCAGATCGTCCTCGCCGAGCAAGCTGCCGAAGGCGTAGGGATCGTGGGTGTCCTGCGTGGCCGCCGGCCAATGCACGCGCAACCGGTACGCGGGGGCCTCGACGAAGCCCGCGAACAGCCCTCCCGGATGGACCCGCGCCAGTTCGCCGATCGCGTGGCCCTGGGCATCGATCAACTCGACGCCTTGGGCGCCGGGTTGCAGGGCGCGGACCACGCGGCGCCCATCCACCGCGTGGGGGCCGAGCAGCGCGAACGGATCGCCGTGCCGGCCCTCGACCAGCGCGTCGACCGCGGCGGGATCGGCCAGGCCGTAGGTACGGGGATCGGTCACGTATCCTCCTTCAGTTCGTTCGCCATCCCGCCACGCGCGATCTGCAGCAATCCACGCAGCGGTACGTCGAGCCATCCCGGGCGGTTCGCCGCCTCGTAGGCGACTTCATAGGCGGCCTTCTCGATGACGAAGAGTTCGAGCACGGGCGCCAGCGCCCCGGGCGCGATCCAGCGCACGGGCGCGGCATCGAGCACGCCGCGGTACGCGTCGAGGAATACCTTCGCCGAACGCTCGCGGAAGCGGGCCAGGTAATCGCCGAATCCTTCGTCCTCGACCGGCGCCAGGCCGTCTTCGCCGCGCCGGGCCATCGCCGCGGCGTAGTCGAGCGAGCGGAGGAAACCGGCGACATCCCTCAGCGGCGAACTCTTGCTGCGGCGCTCGTCGAGCGTGCGCGCCGGCTCGCCTTCGAAGTCGATGATGTAGGCGTCGTCCTGCACGACCAGCACCTGGCCCAGGTGGAAATCGCCATGGGTGCGCGTGGCCAATGCACCGTGACCGGCCGCGGCCAGCGTGCCGATGCGCTCGTCCAGTGCGTGCGCGAGGCCGCGCAACGCGTCCACGTCGGCGACCAGGCTCGGTGGCAGTTCCGCCTCCGCATCCACCGACAGCAAGGCGCGCTCCACCTGGCCGCGCACGCTTTCACGCCAGGCTCGCACCGTGCCCTCGCTCGCCGACTCGGGTGAAAATGCCGGGAGTTCGCTCGGTTCCGCCAGCAACGCATGCAGTTCGGCCAGCCGTGTACCGACGGCCGTCGCGAATGCGTCGTAGCCACCCTCGATCTCCGCCTTGCGTTCCTCCTCGCCTGAATGGCTGAATTCGTCGTAGCTGCGGCGCAGGTAATCCAGCGTCCACGCCCACGCATCGCCCTGGTTGCGCAGGAAACCCTGCAGGACCGCCAGCGTGGTCCGCTCGCCATGTTCGCCCAGGCGTACCACCTCACCCAATAGCGGCGCGGTATTCGCGTAGCCGTTCTCGGTGAGGAAGCGGCTCATTTCCACTTCGGGATTGACGCCGGCCGAAGTGCGCCGGAACAGCTTCACCACCCCGGCGTCGTGCAGGATCATCGAGCTGTTCGATTGCTCGGCGGAAAGCCAGCGATTCTCGATGGCCGCGTCGAATGTGATACCGGCAAAGGCGACGGTGGGTTCGAAGCGCACGACACCACCTTGCGTCGCCAGTTCCACGCTGTTGCGCAAGCCTATGAGGAGACCGCTGGCGAACGCTTCGAGCGCGAAACCGTCCGTGAGCAGGCCGATCCGGCGCCCACGGCGGACGCGTGCCAGGGCCAGTTGTTGCGCCCGCGCGGTCGGGTTCTCGTCTTCCCAGACGATGCCCACCGGAAGACTGTAGCGTTCCTTGCCCCCATCCGACAGCGTGGCTTCCACCTCGGTGAGGATGAGGTCGTCGCCACGGTCGGGCCAGGCGGCGCCGTAGAGGATCTTCACCGACTCGATGCCACGGTCCTTGGCCGCGAACCATCGGCGCACGGCGAGGTAGTTCGGCAGCACCTGTTTCTCGATCACGCCGCGGTGATGGGCCATCACCGGACCCTCGACCAGGGCGCCGCGCAGCACGAGCGTCTCGTAGTCGGGCATCGGTTCGGCGGGTACCTCGTGCCACACCGGCATCTGCGCGTTCGGGCAGATCTGGAACGCATAGAAACCATAGGGCGGCACGGTGAGCAGGTAAGGCAACTGTCCCACCGGCGGGAACGAGGAACCGCCCATGATCTCGATGGGCACCTGTCCGTCGAACGTGGCGAGGTCCAGTTCCACCGCCTGCAACGAGCGCGACATGTTCGCCACGCACAGCACGTGCTCACCTTCGTATTCGCGCAGGTAGGCCAGCACCTTGCGGTTACCGGGATAGAGGAACTTCAGGCTGCCACGCCCGAACGCCTTGTAGCGCTTGCGCACGGCGAGCATGCGTCGGGTCCAGTTGAGCAGGGAATGCGGATCGCGCGCCTGCGCTTCCACGTTGATGGCCTGGAAGCCATACAGCGGGTCCATGATCGGCGGAAGGACGAGGCTCGCCGGATCGGCGCGCGAGAATCCGCCGTTGCGATCCACCGACCATTGCATCGGCGTGCGCACGCCGTCGCGATCGCCCAGGTGGATGTTGTCGCCCATGCCGATCTCGTCGCCGTAATACAACACCGGCGTTCCCGGCATCGACAACAGCAGCGCGTTCATCAGTTCGATACGGCGGCGGTCGCGTTCGAGCAAGGGCGCGAGGCGGCGGCGAATGCCCAGGTTGATGCGCGCGCGGCGATCCGCGGCATAGGTTTGCCAAAGGTAATCGCGCTCGTTGTCGGTCACCATCTCGAGGGTCAGCTCGTCGTGGTTGCGCAGGAAGATCGCCCACTGGCAGTTGTCCGGGATCGCCGGGGTCTGCCGCATGATGTCCGTGATCGGGAAGCGGTCCTCGCGGGCGATCGCCATGTACATGCGCGGCATCAGCGGGAAATGGAAGGCCATATGGCATTCGTCGCCGTTGCCGAAATAATCCTGGGTGTCCTCGGGCCATTGATTGGCCTCGGCCAGGAGCATGCGGTCCGGGTAGTGCTGGTCGATCTCGGCGCGGATCAGCTTGAGGATCGCATGCGTCTCGGGCAGGTTCTCGTTGTTGGTGCCCTCGCGCTCGATCAGGTACGGCACCGCGTCCAGGCGCAGGCCGTCCACGCCCAGGTCCAGCCAGAAGCGCATCACGTCGAGCACCGCCTTGAGCACCGCCGGATTGTCGAAATTCAGGTCCGGCTGGTGTGAGAAGAAGCGGTGCCAGAAGTACTGGCCGGCCACGGGGTCCCATGTCCAGTTCGATTTCTCGGTATCGATGAAGATGATGCGCGTGCCGTCATAGGCCTGGTCGGTATCCGACCAGACGTAGAAATCACGCGCGGCGGAACCTTTCTTCGCCTTGCGCGCACGCTGGAACCAGGGGTGCTGGTCCGAGGTATGGTTGATGACCAGCTCGGTGATGACGCGCAATCCTCGCGCGTGGGCCTCGGCGATGAAACGCCGGGCGTCGGACAACTTGCCGTAGTCGGGGTGTACCGCCTTGTATTCGGAGATGTCGTAACCGTCGTCACGCCGCGGGCTCGGATAGAACGGCAGCAGCCACAGCGTGTTCACGCCCAGCTCGGCGATGTAGTCGAGCTTGTCGATCAGGCCCTGGAAATCGCCCACGCCATCGTCGTTGGCGTCGAAGAACGACTTCACGTGCACCTGGTAGATGATCGCGTCCTTGTACCAGAGCGGATCGCTCGAGAAATCGGGAACGACCGCCTGCTTCTTTCCCTTGCCGCGCATAGCCATGGATCAGACTCCCGGAAGCCGCACGTGCCACACCGCGTAGGGCTGGCCGAGGCCGAGCCATACATGCTGGGTGGACCCGCGCCAGGTGGTGGATTGGTCGTGCAGGAGGTCGTGTATGTCGAGCGGGGCATCCGCCGATAGTCCCCAGTCGCCGAGTGGAAGGCTCAGGTCCGCCGCCTGGGCGTTGTGCGGGTCCATGCTGATCGCCACGAGGACGAGGTCGTCCCCCGCGCGCTTCTCGAAGAACAGTACCTGGTCGTTGTTCGCCGGCAGGAAGCGCACGCCCAGGTGCGTCTGCAAGGCCGGATGCGCGCGCCTGATCCGGTTCAGCCGGGTGATCTCGGCCACGATGTTGCCGGGCGCATCGAAATCGCGGATGCGTATCTCGTACTTCTCCGAATCGAGGTACTCCTCCTTCCCGGGAATCGGTGCGGATTCGCAGATCTCGAAACCGGAGTACATGCCCCACAATCCCGACAGCGTCGTCGCCAGCGCGGCGCGGATCAGGAAGCCCGGGCGTCCGGAGGTCTGCAGGAAGTACGGGTTGATGTCCGGCGTGTTGACGAAGAAGTTCGGCCGGAAGAAATCCTTCGGCGGCGTGGTGGTCAGCTCGGTCAGGTAATCGATGAACTCCTGTTTGGAATGGCGCCACGTGAAATAGGTGTACGACTGGCTGAAGCCGGCCTTGGCCAGGCGATACATCGGCTTGGGACGCGTGAAGGCCTCGGAAAGGAACAGCACGTCGGGATACTTCGCGCGAACCCGCGCGATCATCCATTCCCAGAAGGGGAAGGGTTTCGTGTGCGGGTTGTCGACACGGAACGTACGCACGCCCTCGGCGGCCCAGAACAGCACCACGTCGCATAGGGCCTGCCAGAGCGAGGGAATCGCGCCATCGGCGTAGAAGTCGACATTGACGATGTCCTGGTATTTCTTCGGCGGGTTTTCCGCGTACTTGATGCTGCCGTCGGGGCGCCAGTCGAACCACTCCGGGTGCTCCTTCAACCACGGATGGTCGGGTGAGCACTGGATAGCGAAGTCCAGGGCCAGTTCAAGCCCGTGCGCATGGGCGGCGTCACGCAACGCGCGAAAGTCCTCGAGCGTTCCCAGTTGGGGATGGATCGCGGTATGGCCGCCTTCCGGCGACCCGATGGCATAAGGGCTGCCCGGATCGTCCGGCCCCGGGCTGAGCGTGTTGTTCGGTCCCTTGCGGAACGCCGTGCCGATCGGGTGGATCGGTGGGAAGTACAACACGTCGAAACCCATCTCGCGGATCGCCGGAAGGCGTGCGATCGTGTCGCGGAACGTGCCGTGCTTTTCCTTGGCCTCGGTCATCGAACGAGGGAACAACTCGTACCAGCTCGCGAACCCGGCCTCGCGCCGGTCCACCTCGAGCAGGTAGGGCCCCGCCACGCTCGACCGCTCGCGCGGATCGGTCGCGGTCATCAGGTCGAGCGTGCTCTCGGCGAGCAGGATCTCCAGGCGGTCATCGCCTTCGGCCTTGGCCACGGCCGCGGCGAGGTTGCGCAAGGCCTTCGCCTTCGGGCCGGCGGCATCCTTCGCGCGCGCTTCCACCAGCAACCTGCCCTCTTCCAGTTCCACGGCGATGGGCACATTCGCCGCATGCTTCAGCTCGATTTCATGCCGGTAGGTCGCGAACGGGTCGCGCCACGCCTCGATCTGGAATTCATGGCGGCCGATGCGCGTCGGTGTGAACGTGGCGGCATGGACGTCGTTATCGACGAAGGCCATCGTCGTTTCGCGCCAGGTCTTTTCGTCCTGCGCGCGATATCGCAGCCGTGCGGAAAGCACATCGTGGCCATCCATGAAGATGTCCGCCGTGACCGCTACCGGTTGGCCGACGATGCATTTTGCGGGAAACCGCCCCGCATCCACCGTCGGCGTCACGACCTCGATGATCACCCGCGGCGCGCGGGTGGATGCTTGCAGGAATTCCCTCTGGGCCACGGCTCCGAGCTTCCACTTCGCCGGCACCGCCTGCGTGCCCCGCAGCGTCAGCACGGCACCGGGCTCCAGGACGACTCCGTCGCCCTGGTCGAAGATCTTGCGGCCATCGGGCGTGGTCCAGGGACCGAAATGGGTCGCCGCTCCGGCCAGTGCCTCCGCCGCGCCCAACGCGACCTCCCGATCCAGGGAAGCATTCACCAGCGTCAGCGTGGCGCGTCCGGCGGTGCGCGGGTCCGCGCCGTCGACCGTGAGGAACGTCGCCACGCCATGGCCCGTCCGGATCAGCGGTGGACCCGGCATGTGTTCCCCCACCGACGCGTTCGCCGCCTTCACCGTCTCCGTGACATCCAGCACCGCGTCCCTGGCCAGCGCTGCCGGTGTCACCGGGTTTCCGCGGCGAGGGTCCAGCGCATCGTGCAGGGCGTACTCGAACCCGAGCGGCATCATCCATCCGGCAGGCGACGTGGCGCTGAAGGCGATGGCGCGGCGGTACGCGTGGTCGAGCTGGTTCTCCTCGCCCAGTTCATCCCCCAACCGTGTCGAGAACGGCGCCTCGGTGCAGGCGAGGACGGGCGCCAACGCGTCGAGGCGTCCGGCCTCTTCCACGAACCACGAGGAACGGAAGTCCCACCAGCTGGCCGAGGAGACGACGGCATCGAAGTCCGCGCCACGCAAGGCGGCCACCTCATCCGGCGTCAGGCCGGGTGTCCAGGCCAGGAACGCCGTCCGGGGCGCGTCCACCCGCACGGCATCGAACAGCGTCTTCCACACCGCCGCACCCAGGCGCTGCGGATGAACCAGGCGAAAGCCCGACACACCCGCCGCCGTCCAACGGCGCAAGCGGTCGATCCACCACTGGCAGGCCGCATCGACCACGTCGGGATCGTTGAACCGCCAGCGCGCGCTATCGCTTTCGCTCGGGGTCCAGCGGGGGTCGGGCGTGCCATGTTGCGCGGCCACCGCGCGAAACCACGCCGGGTGCTCCTGGCGCACGGGCGCATCCGCGGCCAGTTCGTCGAGGGGAAGGTCCAGCCAGAGTTCGAGATCGTGCGCGCGGCACGCCTTGGCGATCTGCGCCAGTCGCGTCGTCGCGTCGCCGTCCGCGCCGAGGGCGGGATGCAGCCGGTCGAAATCGCGGGTCACGAAGACGTCGCCACACGCCGATGGCTCGAACGGCGGAGCGACCAGCAATTGGCGAAAGCCGAGCGCCGCCGCGTGTTCGATCCACGCGTTCCAGGCGGTCAGCGGCCCCGCCAGCAGCGGGTGCAGGTAATAAATGCGAAATGGCGCACACGGGCTGGCCGACATGTGACTCGCGTTCCTCGACGATGGGGACGAGCATGCCGGGCCGGATGTATGCATCGTGCCAATGACCCGGGCACGCGAAGACCACGACAGTGACGCAGAGGGGTGTTGCGACAGTGTGAATGCACGCCGCAAGGGCGGCCCGGACGGAACGGAGGTGCCGCTAGGCGACGAACGAACGCATGGCCCTGGCGATGGCTTGTTCGTCGTCACCGGACCGTTCGGCAAGCAGTGCCGCCGCGCCACGGCGGTCCTCCTCGGTGCGGTTCTGGCCCAGCTTCCACTTGCCCTCGATGCGATCGAGGGGAATGCGGATGCCGACGATGCCCTTGAGCATGCTCGCGACATAATCGGCCGGTGCGTCGTCCACCTGCCACGGCCGCGGTTGCGCCGCATCCTTTTCGGATTGGCCGGTCAGGTGTACCAGCAAGGCGCGGAGGCGGGCCGGGTCGGCGAAGGTCTCCGGCACGCCGTAGGCGTGTACCGCGATGTAGTTCCAGGTAGGCACTTCGCGATGATGCGTGGCCTTGCCGGGATAGCCGTTCGGCGAGATATAGGCATGCGGGCCGGCGAAGATCGACAGGGCCTCGCCAGCGTGCCGGGCGACATGGTCGTTGCCTTTCGCCACGTGGGCGTAGAGCGTGCCCAGCGGCCCCTCGTCCGGTGCCAGCACGAAAGGCAGGTGCGAAGCCTCGATGCCACCCTCGCCCGACGTCACCAGCGTGCCGAAGGCGATCTCGCGGATCGCCTCGTGCAGCGTCGGCAGACGTTCTTCGCGGAAGGCCTTCGGCGTGTACATGGTTATTGGCCGAACTTGATCTCTTCGCCTTCGTGGCCGCGATCCCAGCCACGCAGTTCGTCGCGCATGTGCGCGATGCGCTGGCGGCCGAGGGCGTTGCGTTCCTCGTCCAGGACCAGGCCATCGAGCAGTTCGGCGAGGCGCTGGGCCGTGGGCAGCATCGCGTCCCAGGCGTCCAGTGCCGACACCGGGCCCGGCAAGGCCATGAAGAACGACAGGCCCGGGGTTTGCAGCGTCGCGATGCGCGCCATGTCGAAATTGCCCGGCTTGACCAGGTTGGCCACGCTGAAGATGGGGCCCTGTTCCGGATGGCCGTCGACGAGACGATGGTAGATGCCCATGTCGCCGAACTCGAGGCCCGCTTTTTCCGCGGCCACCACGAGGTCGGAACCGTTGAACTTGCTGCCCTCGCGGGAGACGACATACAGGCTGACGATGCGCTCCACCGGCGCGTGCGGCGGGCGGCGGCCCAGATCGGACCGGGGCGGGGCCTTGGGCGGTGCCGGGGGCGCTGCGGGGGCGGGAGCCGGGGCCGGGACTGGCGCGGAGGCGTGGAGCGTGGGTTCGTCGACCTCGAACGGCAGGTCGATGCGTGGGTCGACACGGGACGACGGGCCACGGGGGGCGGGTTCTTCCTTGATGACGGGGGCGGCCGACGCCGTCCGTTCGCCCGCCAGCGAGGCGCCAAGGCGCTCCAGCTCGGCACGCAGGTCGACATCGAGTTCGCCCTGCGCCGGCTTCGGACTGAACAGCGGATCGCCAGCGTCTTCGTCACGCGCGCTGAAGGATTCCTGCGCCTCGGCGTCCAGTTCGTCACGCTCGTCGCCGAACACCGGCTCGCGGCGCTCGCGCGCACGTTCGGGCTGTTCCTGCACGGGCTTTCGGCGCCCTTGCTCCTTGCGTGGCTGGCCGAACAGCCAGAGCAGCACGAGCACGACGATGCCGACGAAGAGCATCGGGATGCCTACCGCGGGATTCCAGGCGAGGCCGATGACGGGGTTCATGGTCGATTCCTTGGATGTGATGCTTAGGCGACGCCGACGAGCTTGCTTGCCTCGGCCAGGTCGACCTGGACGAGACGCGACACGCCCGGTTCGCGCATGGTAACGCCGCAGAGCTGGTGTGCGGCTTCCATCGTGGCCTTGTTGTGGCTCACGAAGATGAACTGCACCTTCTCGCTCATCTCCCGGACCATGGCCGAGAAGCGGCCGACGTTGGCTTCGTCCAGCGGCGCGTCCACCTCGTCAAGGAGGCAGAACGGCGCGGGATTCAGGCCGAAGATGGCGAACACCAGCGATACGGCGGTGAGCGCCTTCTCGCCGCCGGAAAGCAGCGTGATATTCGACACGCGCTTGCCGGGGGGCCGCGCCATGATCGCCACGCCGGTATCGAGCAGGTCTTCGCCGGTGAGTTCGAGATAGGCGTGGCCGCCACCGAACAGGCGGGGGAAAAGCTCCTGCACGCCCGCGTTGACCCGATCGAACGTTTCCTTGAAACGTTGGCGGGTTTCGCGGTCGATCTTCTTGATCGCCCCTTCGAGCGTCTCCAACGCGCTGGCGAGATCGGTCAGCTGCGCATCGAGGTATTCCTTGCGCTGCGATTGCTCGGCGTGCTCCTGGATCGCGGCGAGGTTGACCGGCTCCAGGCGTGCGATCTTTTGCGACAGTTCGGTCAACTGCTGCTGCCAGCGCTCCGGCTCGGCGTCCTCGGCGAGTTCGGTGAGCAAGGCTTCCAGTTCGAGTCCGGAGGTGGCGATGGCCTCGGCGAGCTGTTCCGCGCGCAATTGCAGGGCCTGCGCGGCGAGCCGCTTCTCCGACACGCTTTCGCGCACCTGGTTGAGCACGTGCTCGATACGCTGGCGCTCCTGCTCCAGGCGGCGGAATTCGGCGTCGCAATCTTCCAGGGCGCGGCGCGCTTCCACCAGCTGCTTGTCGACCAGCAGGCGCTGGTCGAGGTAGGTCTGCCGCTCGGCCTCGAGCTCGGCGATGGGGTCGGAGCCTGCGGCAAGCTGCTGGTCGATCTCGTCACGACGCGCCACCACCTGGCGAAGCTGTGTGTCGAGACGGCCCAGCGCCTGTTCCAGCGAACCCAGCGCGGAACGCTTGGACTCCATGCTCAGCGCGAGCTGGTGGGCCTGGTCGGCGGCTTCGCGCGCGTTGATGCGCGCCTCCTCACGTGCTTCGAGCAATTCGCGGCGTTCGTTTTCCAGGCCACGGCGCTCGTCTTCCCGGTCTCCCATGTGGCCCACCGCCTCGTCGAGGCGGGCACGGGCTTCACGGGTCTGTCCTTCGAGTTCGTCGAGCTGCTCGACGATGACCGAGATTTCGCCGCCGACCTTTTCGGCCCGGGCTCGCGCCGTTTCCATCTTGCCGCGATGGCTCTGCAACTGGCCGGCCAACTCGGACAGGCGGCGGTGCGCCGCGTAGAGGTCGCGCTGCGCATCGTCGCGCAGGCGCTCGGTCTCGAACTTGCGGGTGCGCAGGGTTTCGAGTTGCTCGGTACGCTCCTCGATGGAGGCCTCGAGCATTTCGATCTGTTCGGCGAGTTGGCGGATGTCGCGCTCGCGGGCGAGCACGCCCACCTGGTTGCCCTGCGCACGCAGCACGCGGGCCCAGCCCGGGCCCATCCAGGCGCCGTCACGGGTGATGACCGACTGATGCGGCGCCAGCGAGGCGAGCCGCGAGGCGGCTTCCTCGACCGAACCGGCCACGAAGACATGACCCAGCAGGTTCACCGCGGCCAGCGGCCCACGCACATGGGCGGCCAGCGTACCGGCGTTGCCGGGTCCGCCCTGCTCGCGCGCGAACAAGGCGACGTCGGCCTGGCCCAGCGCCTCGAATTCCGGCGTCAGCGCGTCCGGGGCGTCGACCAGCACGCCGTCGAGCACGCCGGCCAGCACGGTTTCCACGGCGGATTCGTAGCCGGTATCCACTTGCAGGGATTCACCGAGGCGGCGCGAGCGGTCCAGGCCCAGGCGGGCCAGCCAGCCGCTGGCGGCGGTTTCTTCCTGGCCCAGCGCCGCGCTTTGCAGCGCTTCGAGCGAGGCCTGCCGGCCGCGCGCGGTCTGCAGTTGCTGGCGGGCGTCGTTCAACGCCGACTGCACCTGGCGTTCTTCGTCGAGCACGCCCTCGTAGGCGACCTTGTGCTGGTCGAGTACGCCGCCGAGCTGCTCCACGCGCTCGCGCTGGGTCTCGTGTTCGGTGTCCAGTTGTTCGGCGGCCGTGTCGAGCGCGGCGACATCGGTGGCGCGCTGTTCGGCTTCGAGCGCCTCGCGGCGCTTGGACAGGTCGACCGCCTGGCGGTCGAGGTAGGCCAGCTTGGTGCGCTCCACTTCCGCGGCGCGGCTGGATTCGGAAGCGCCACGCGTATGCGTGTCCCAGCGCTGCTGCCAGTCGGCGAGCTTGGATTCCGTCGCGCGCTGCGCCTCGCCCGTCTCGTCCTGGATCTGCTGCAACGCTTCCAGCTTCGGCTCGCCTTCGGCCAGCGCCATGCGCAAGGCCTCGATCTGCTCGCGATCGGCACCGATATGGCCCTGCAGTTCCTCGTATTCCCGCTCGGCATCGGCACGCGAACGCGTGAGGCGCTCGTTGAGGTCGCGGTTGTGCCGCACCTGTTGCTCGACGCGTGCGATCTCGGCGCCGACCTTGTACACCTCGGCCTGCACCTGGTTCATGTGTTCGCTGGCGCCCTGGTGGCGCTCGCGTACGCTCTCCAGCTGCGCCTCGACCTGGCGCTGCGTGGCGAGATGCTTCTCGATTTCCAGCTCGGCCTCGCGCAGGCCCGAGCCCTCGCCTTCGTGGCGGCGATGCAGCGTGCGGTACTCCAGCGCGCGCAACTCGGCCTCGCGGCGGGTGTGTTCTTCCTTGAAGGCCTTCCAGCGCTCGGCGGCGCGGGCCTGGCGATTCAGGTGGTCGAGCTGTTTCTCGACCTCGTCGCGCACGTCGCGCACGCGGTCGAGGTTCTCGCGCGTGGACTTGATGCGGCTCTCGGTTTCCTTGCGGCGCTCCTTGTACTTGGAGATGCCGGCGGCTTCCTCCAGGTGGGTGCGCAGTTCCTCGGGGGCGGCCTCGATGATCTGGCTGATCATGCCCTGCTCGATGATCGAGTAGGAACGCGGGCCAAGGCCCGTACCAAGGAAGAGGTCGGTGATGTCGCGCCGGCGGCAACGCGCACCGTTGAGGAAATAGGCGGACTGGCCGTCGCGGCTGACCACGCGCTTCACCGAGATCTCGGCGAAGCTGGCGTATTCGCCCTGGATCGTCGCGTCGCTGTTATCGAAGATCAGCTCGACCGCGGCCTGGCCGACGGGCTTGCGCGCGCTCGACCCGGAGAAGATGACGTCGGTGAGCGAATCGCCACGCAGGCGGCTGGCGGCCGATTCACCCATCACCCATCGAATGGCGTCGATGATGTTCGACTTGCCGCAGCCGTTCGGGCCGACGACGCCGGTCATGTTGGTGGGCAGGTGCAGCGTGGTGGGGTCGACGAAGGACTTGAATCCCGCCAGCTTGATCGTGGTCAGACGCATTATGTTTTCCGTTGGGACGCGGCCGTGGGCTCCCGTTCGGAGCCTCCCCCTGGCTGATCGATCACTTTGCCAAAGGGGGACGGGGTGCGCAATACACGAAGCAGCATGAGGTTAAAGCGCTAACCCGTTGTTTTTCTGACGAACACCTGATGAGTTGATGAGCACAGCCTTTGTGGGAGCCGCTTCAGCGGCGATGGGTGCTCGCCGGCGACCTGGCCCGCTGCCGCGGGATCGCCGCTGAAGCGGCTCCCACCAGGGTATGGCACTCACCAAGGGTTTGGGCCTCACCAAGGGTATGGCCCTCACCAAAGGTTGGGCCCCTCACCAGGGCATATAGCCCCCACAAGGGTTTGGCTCCGCCAGATCATGGCTCGCCGGGGGCTTTCGCCTCGATGGCCAGGGCGTGGATGCCATCGGGCATCATCTCGGCCAGGGCCGCGTAGACCATGCGGTGCCGCTGGATCGGGTTCTTGCCGGCGAACGCCGGGCTGACGATCCGGGCGAGGAAATGGCCCTTGCCCTCGCCCGAGTGGCCCGCGTGCTTGTGACCTTCGTCGATGACATCCAACTGGACCGGGGCCAGGGCCTCGGTCAGCAGAGTGCGGATGCGTTCGACTTTCTCGATCGTCATGGCAGGGTCACGCGGAACGGGCGGACCGTCACGTCGCGATAGACGCCGGCCTCGACATAAGGATCGGCGTCGGCCCAGCTCTTCGCGGTCGCCAGATCGCTGAACTCGGCGACGATCATGCTCCCGTCGAAACCCGCCTCGCCCGGGTCCTCGGAGTCGATGGCCGGAAACGGGCCTGCCAGCTTGAGGCGTCCTTCATCGAGCAGGGCCCTCAACCGGGCGAGGTGCGCAGGACGCGCGGCTAGGCGCTTTTCCAGCGAATTCGGGTGGTCGAGGGCGACGATGGCATAGAACATGGAAGTCTCCGGATAACGAGGCCGGGTCAGGCCTCGGGACGCATGGTCGGGAACAGCAGTACGTCGCGGATGGACGACGAGCCGGTCAGCAGCATGACGAGGCGGTCGATGCCCACGCCAAGGCCGCCGGTGGGCGGCAGGCCGACCTCGAGCGCGCGGATGTAATCGGCGTCGTAGTGCATGGCCTCGTCGTCGCCGGCGTCCTTGGCGTCCACCTGGGCCTGGAAGCGGGCGGCCTGGTCTTCGGAATCGTTGAGCTCGGAGAAGCCGTTGGCGATCTCCTTGCCGTTGATGAACAACTCGAAGCGGTCGGTGATGCCCTTGTCCGTATCGCTCTCGCGCGCCAGCGGCGAAACCTCGACCGGATGGTCGGTGATGAAGGTGGGCTGGATCAGGGTGTGCTCGACGGTGGCCTCGAAGATCTCCAGCAGCAGCTTTCCCCATCCGTACGACGGCTTCACGTGGATGCCCAGGCGCTTCGCGTGCGCGGCCATGGCTTCGCGGTCGCGCAGGTCGCCCGGTTTGATCTCGGGGTTGAGCTCGAGCACGGCGTCTTCCATGCGCCAGCGGCGGAACGCGGGACCGAGGTCGACCGTGGCGCCATCCCATTCGATGACCGTGTCGCCGACCACGTCGGTGGCCGCGGAACGGATCATGCCCTCGGTGATGTCCATGATCTCGTGGTACGTGGCATAGGCCTGGTACAGCTCGAGCATCGTGAACTCGGGGTTGTGCCGCGTGGACACGCCCTCGTTGCGGAAGTTGCGGTTGATTTCGTAGACGCGGTCGAAGCCGCCGACGACGAGGCGCTTGAGATAAAGCTCCGGCGCCACGCGCAGGAACAACGGGATGTCCAGCGCGTTGTGGTGGGTGGTGAACGGACGCGCCGTGGCGCCGCCGGGGATGACGTGCATCATCGGCGTTTCCACTTCCATGAAGCGGCGCGGCTCGGCCTCGAGCCAGCGGCGCACGTGGCTGATGATCCTGGAGCGCAGCGCGAAGGTACGGCGCGATTCCTCGGTGACGATGAGGTCGACGTAGCGCTGGCGGTAGCGCTGCTCCACGTCGGCCAGGCCGTGGTGCTTGTCGGGCAGGCCGCGCAGCGACTTCGTCAGCAGGCGGATGGTGTCCACCTTGACCGAGAGTTCGCCGGTCTTGGTGCGCATGAGCACGCCCGTGGCACCGACGATGTCGCCGAGGTCCCAGCGCTTGAAGGTCTCGTAAGCGTCCTCGCCCAGCGTGCCCTGGTGGACGAACAACTGGATGCGGCCCGTGCCGTCCTGCATCTGCACGAAGCTGACCTTGCCCTGCCCGCGCATGAGGATGATGCGGCCGGCGACGGCCACGCGACGGGGCGAGGCCTCGATGGCCTCCGCGGTCCAGGTGTCCTTGTCGGCGAATTCGGCCTGGAGGTCGCCCGCGAAGCTGTCGACCTTGAAGTCGTTCGGATAGGCGATGCCCTGCGCGCGCAGCGCTTTCAGTTTCTCGCGTCGCTCGGCGATGAGGCGGTTCTCGTCGGCGGCGATGGCGGAGGCTTCTGCGTTGGCGTTTTCGGTCATGGCGTGGATTGGCGGCTTCTTGGGTAGGAAACGGGGGCGCGGTCGCGCCCCGGCGTGGATCAGGCGTCGAGGCGTTTCGAACCGGCTTCGAGGCCGGCCTTGAGGCTCGCTTCGACGAATTCGTCGAGGTCGCCGTCGAGCACCTTCTGCGTATCGGAACGTTCGATGCCCGTGCGCAGGTCCTTGATGCGGGACTGGTCGAGCACGTAGTTGCGGATCTGGCTGCCCCAGCCGATGTCGGACTTGGTCGCTTCCAGTGCGTCCTTCTCGGCATTGCGCTTCTGCACTTCGAGCTCGTACAGCTTGGCCTTGAGCATCTTCATCGCGCGGTCGCGGTTGGCATGCTGGCTGCGTTCGGTCTGGCAGGCCACGACCGTGTTGGTCGGCACGTGCGTGATACGCACCGCCGATTCGGTCTTGTTCACGTGCTGGCCGCCGGCACCGGACGAGCGGTAGACGTCGGTCCTGAGATCGGCGGGATTGATGTCGATCTCGATGTCGTCGTCGACTTCCGGGGAGACGAACACCGAGGTGAAGCTGGTGTGCCGGCGGTTGTCGGAGTCGAACGGGCTCTTGCGGACCAGGCGATGCACGCCGATCTCGGTCTTGAGCCAGCCATAGGCGTAGTCGCCCTCCACGCGGAACGTGGCGGACTTGATGCCCGCGACTTCACCCGCGCTGACTTCCATCAATTCGGTTTTCCAGCCGCGCGACTCGGCCCAGCGCAGGTACATGCGCAGCAACATTTCGGCCCAGTCCTGCGCTTCCGTGCCTCCGGCACCGGCCTGCACGTCGACGAAGGCGGCCGCCGAGTCGAGTTCGCCGGAGAACATGCGCTGGAATTCCAGCTTGCCCACGCGGGCTTCGACCTTGTTCAGGTCGGCGACGATCGACTGCACCGTGGCCTCGTCGCCATCGGCGGCGGCCATCTCGAGCAGTTCTTTCGAGTCGTCGAGGGTGCCGGTCATCTCGTCGATGCCGGTGACGATGCCATCGAGCTGGGCGCGCTCGCGGCCGAGATCCTGCGCGCGCTTGGGGTCGTCCCAGACGGTGGGGCTTTCCAGTTCGCGATTGACTTCTTCTAGGCGTTCTTTCTTGACAGGGTAGTCAAAGGTACCCCCTAAGCGACTCGACGCGGCCCCGGAGGTCCGCGATCTGCGCGAGGATCGGATTGGTCTCGATCATGGTTGGCATGCCTGGTGGTGCGGGCGCGGGGCGCGCCGGCTAAAGCGGTGAATTCTAACAAATCGAGGCGTTCACCGCATGGTTGGGGGTGCTTCGGCGAGCACCCATCGCCGACAGGGTCGGCTCCCACCAGGCCTTGGGTCGGGCTTTCACCAGGGCTTGGGTCAGGCTGGGAGGGCCTCCTGGTGTACGCCGCGGACGGCGCGGCCGGAGGGATCGGCCGCCGCCGCGAAGGCGGGGTCCCAGGCCAGGGCCGCCGGTGACGAACAGGCGATCGACTTGCCACCGGGCACCGTGGCCGCGCAGGCCTCACCGGGGAAGTGCTTCTCGAACAGGGTGCGGTAGAAGAAGGCTTCCTTGGTGGCCGGCGTGTTGAGCGGGAAACGGGCGGCGGCCGCGGCGAATTCGCGATCGGAGACCATCGTTTCCGCGTGTGCCTTCAACCCGTCGATCCAGCCATAGCCCACGCCGTCGCTGAATTGCTCCTTCTGCCGCCAGAGGATCGATTCCGGCAGCGCACCCTGGAAGGCCTCGCGCAGGATGCCCTTCTCGATGCCCTTGCGCGCCACCATCTTCGCTTCCGCGTCGAAGGACATGGCGGTCTCCAGGAACTCGGTGTCGAGGAAAGGCACGCGCGCCTCGACGCCCCACGCCGACATCGACTTGTTCGCACGCAGGCAATCGTAATAATGCAACGCGTCGAGCTTGCGGATCGTCTCCTCGTGGAACGCGCGCGCCGAGGGCGCCTTGTGGAAATACAGGTAGCCACCGAACACCTCGTCCGAACCTTCGCCGGAGAGCACCATCTTCACGCCCATCGCCTTGATCCGCCGTGCGAGCAGGAACATGGGCGTGGAAGCGCGGATCGTGGTGACATCGTAGGTCTCGATGTGGCGGATCACTTCCGGCAGCGCGTCGAGACCTTCCTCGAAGGTATAGCGGAACCCGTGGTGCACGGTGCCGAGGGCCTCGGCGGCGATCTCGGCGGCTTTCAGGTCGGGCGACCCCTCCAGGCCGATCGCGAAGGAATGCAGGCGCGGCCACCACGCCTCGCCCCGGTCGTCCTCCTCGATGCGACGGCGCGCGAACCCCGCGGCCACGGCGGCGACGAGCGAGGAATCAAGGCCTCCCGAAAGCAGCACGCCATAAGGCACGTCGGTCATCATCTGACGGTGCACGGCCGCCTCGAACGCGGCGCGCAAGGCCGCCGGCTCGATCGACGTGCCACGGGTCGCATCGTAATCGCGCCAGCGCGGTGTCCAGTACGCCACCGCCTCCCCGCGCTCGCTGTCGTACACGTGCCCCGGCGGGAACGGCGCCACGTCCGCGCACACGCCGACCAGCGATTTCATCTCGGAGGCGACGCACAGCCGCCCTTCCCTGTCATGGCCCCAGTACAGGGGACAAACACCGACCGGATCGCGGGCGATGAGGAAGCGGCGCTTGCCGGCGTCCCATAGCGCGAAGGCGAAGATGCCGTTGAGCTTGTCGAGGAAGCCGGCACCGTGCTCGCGGTAGAGCGCGTTGATCACTTCACAATCCGAGCCGGTGGTGAAGGCGTAATCGCTGGCCGCACGCAGTTCGCGGTGGTTGTAGATCTCTCCGTTCACGGCCAGCGCGAGATCGCCTTCGGGCGAACGCAGCGGCTGCGCGCCACTGGCGGGATCGACGATGGCGAGGCGCTCATGAACGAGGATCGCGCCGTCGTCGACATACACGCCGCTCCAGTCCGGCCCGCGATGGCGCTGCCGTTGCGAAAGCTCCATCGCCCGCGTACGCAGGGCGACCAGGTCGTCGCCGGCGGCGAGGCCGAACATCCCGAAGATCGAACACATGGACCACACTCCCGATGAGGAAAACGCGCAAAGAAAAAGGCCCGCCTGGTGAGGGCGGGCCTTTGGTGTATCGGTGGTTTCACTTGCAACCGCCTACACGCCGACCCTCCCGAGGTTCCGGGCATTATTGGTATTGGCGTTATTGGCGGTGAGGCGAATCATGGTTCGACTAGAGCATGATATGGAGCGTGATGCAAGCACCCATCGCCGCTGAAGCGGCTCCCACACAGACCGCATACCCCTATGGGAGCCGCATATATTTCCTGTGGGAGCCGCATGCATATCCTGTGGGAGCTGCTCGCATATCCTGTGGGAGCCGCTTCAGCGGCGATATCGGTCGAAGCAAAAGGCAACGAGCCAAATGAACACCCTGCTAGCCCTCGCCCTCCTCTCCACCACCCAACCCGCGCCCGCCTGGCTCGCCGGTGACTGGGAGCCCTACAGCAACGCCTTCGTCGGCCTGCGCATGCTCAGCATCGGCAAGGACAGCTTGAGCTGGAAAGGCTGCAAGGACGTCCACTTCGACGTGCTGGAGTCCGAGGCCAACAGCGTGACGGTACGCCTGGCCCCCGGCAGCACGTGTTCGCTCGACGACGAACCGCCCACGCGCATGGACACGCTGCGCTTCACCCTGCGCGAGAATCGTTGCGACCTCGGGGTGAGCATCTACGCCTCGCCCGACGCGGCGAAGAAGAACACACCAGCGGCGGAAGGCCTCTACGGCAAGCCCAAGTGCCCCTCGGGCCCCGCCGGTCAGGCCGCCGCCAACCTCTCGACAACGATCCGGTAAGCCTGCGCGGCGGATGTCTCCGCCGCATGCGCGAAGTCACGCACGCGCCACTGTCCGCCCACCATCACGTCACGCACCAGCGGCGTGTTCCCGGCGAACAGGAAGCTGTCCACGACGTCCGCTTCCTCGCGCGCGGCGAGTAGCGGCGAGCGGTCGTCGAGGACGAGCAGATCGGCGCGCGCGCCCGGCTGCAACCTCCCGACATCGGCACCCGCGGCGCGTGCGCCGCCATGCAAGGCACGCTGCCACAACGCCGTGCCCACGCTTTCCTCGGGACGCCGCGCCGCGACGTTGCGATGCCTCGTGATCAGGCGCTGACCGTATTCGAGCCAGCGCAGTTCCTCCACCGGCGACACCGATATATGCGAGTCGGAGCCGATGCCGAAGGTACCGCCCGCATCGATGAATGCCGCCAGTGGAAACAAGCCGTCGCCGAGGTTGGCTTCGGTCGTGGGGCAGAGCCCGGCGACCGCGCCGCTCTTGGCGAGCCGATCGGTTTCGTGCGCGGTGAGGTGAGTCGCATGCACGAGCGTCCAGCGCGGATCGATGTCGGCGTGGTCGAGCAGCCACTCGACCGGGCGCGCGCCACGCACGGCCAGGCAGTCCTGCACCTCGCCGATCTGTTCGGCGATGTGGATATGCACGGGAAGGCCACGTGCGATGCCGGTGGCAAGCAACGCGCGCATGGCGTCCTCCGGCACCGCGCGCAACGAATGCAGCGCGATACCCAGGGTGAACATGTCGTCCTGCATCGGCGCCAGCCGTTCGAGAAGGTTGACGAATCCGCCCACGTCGTGGCGGAAGCGTTGCTGCCGCTCGTTCAGGGGACGGCCGTCGAAGCCACCGGTCATGTAAAGCACCGGCAACAGCGTCAGGCCGATGCCCGCTTCCTTGGCCGCTTCGATAAGGGCCAGCGACATCGCCGCCGGATCGGCATAGGGCACGCCGCGCGGCCCGTGGTGCAGGTAGTGGAATTCGCAGACCTGGGTGTAACCGGCCTTCACCATTTCCACGTAAAGCTGCGTCGCGATGACCTTGAGGTCGTCGGGATCGATCGCTTCGGCGAACGCGTACATCGTCTCGCGCCACGTCCAGAAACTGTCCTCGCCAGGACCGCGGCGCTCGGCCAGGCCGGCCATGGCGCGCTGGAACGCATGCGAGTGGAGGTTGGGCATGCCGGGGAGCACGAAGCGCCCCACATGCTCGGCCCCGCCGGTGGCCACGGCGAAGCGCCGCCCGGACACGGCCAGCGGCGCGTCCCCGGTGCGCCATGCGCCTTCCTGCCAGAAGAAGTCGGCGCTGAGGGCGGTGGTCGACATGGCGTGTCCTTGGGGTGGGATGCCCTGCATGGTACCAATCGCCGACAGGGTCGGCTCCCACCAGTGCATGGCGGGGCATAATGGGTGGATGAACGAGACGAACGCCGCACACCCCCCGAAGCTGCTGCTTCGCCTGGCGCGCCCCAGCGACGTGCCCGAACTGGTCGCCCTCACCGCCCGGGTGTACACCGCGGAATGGGGCCATTCGGCGGAAATGCTGCAGGGCCAGCAGACGCACTTTCCCGAAGGCCAGTTCGTGGTCGAGTACGAGGGAAAGATCGTCGGTTTCTGCGCCACGTTCCGCATCAACGAGGCGCTGGCGCTCGCGCCGCACACCTGGATGCAGATCACCGGTGGGGGCTTCGCCTCGCGTCACGACCCCAAGGGCGATTGGCTCTATGGCATGGAAGTGGTGGTCCATCCCGACTACCGCGGCATGCGCATCGGCCAGCGGTTGTATCTGGCGCGCAAGCGGCTGTGCACCGATCTGAAACTTCGCGGCATCGTCTTCGGTGGCCGCATGCCCGGCCTCGCGCGCGCGATCGGCCGCTACGGCAGTGCCGAAGCCTATGTGCAGGCCGTGGTCGACGGCAGCCGGCGCGACCCGACACTGAGTTTCCAGCTACGCAACGGCTTCGAGGTCATCGGACTGCTCCGCGAATACGTGCCATCCGACCATGAATCGCTGGGGTATGCCGCGCACCTCGTGTGGCGCAATCCGCACCTGCTCGACCAGCCCGACATGCCACGCGTGTCGCAGAGCCACCGCCTGCCGGATTCGGTGCGCGTGGCCTCGGTGCAATACCAGCAGCGGCGCATCCGCTCGTTCGAGGAATTCGCGACGCAGGTCGAGTACTTCGTCGACATCGCCGCGGACTACGACGCCGATTTCGTCGCCTTCCCCGAGCTGATCACGCTGCAATTGCTCTCGATCGAGAACGCGGAACTGTCGCCGGTGGATTCGATCCGCCGTCTTTCCGAGTACACCGACGAGGTCAAGGCGCTGTTCCACCGCCTCGCCGTCCACTACAACATCAACATCGTCGGTGGTTCGCATCCCACGCGCCAGCCCAACGGCGACATCCACAACGTCTGCTACGTCTGCCTGCGCGATGGCTCGATCCACGAGCGCGAGAAGCTTCATCCCACACCCAGCGAACGCAATGTCTGGAACATCACCGGCGGCGATTCGGCCGCCACGATCCAGACCGACTGTGGCCCGATCGGCGTGATGATCTGCTACGACTCGGAGTTCCCCGAGGTGGCACGCCACCTGACCGACCAGGGCGCGTTGATCCTGTTCGTGCCGTTCTGCACCGACGTGCGCGAAGGTTACCTGCGCGTACGCTACTGCTCGCAGGCCCGCGCGATCGAGAACCAGTGCTACGTGGTCCTCTCCGGCAACGTCGGCAACCTGCCCGGCGTGAACAACTTCGACATCCAGTACGGCCAGAGCTGCATCCTCACGCCGAGCGACTTCCCCTTCGCCCGCGACGGCATCGCCGCCGATTCCACGCCGAACATCGAAACGGTGCTGTTCGCCGACCTGCGACTGGAGAACCTCGCCCGCGCGCGCAACTCCGGCGCGGTGCAGAACCTGAAGGATCGCCGCTACGACCTCTACCAGGTGCGCTGGACGCGCTCGACGGAAAGCCGATGAATACCCCACCGCCTGATGCCCCGCCGCCGCGGGGCGCGAACTCACCGCTGGACCGACTTCGGGAACTGGGCCGGCACGAGTGGCTGTCGCCACGGCAATGGCGCCGGCGCATCCTGTTCTGGGCGGGCGCCATCGTCGTGGGCCTCTCCGCGGTGCTCTTCGCCAAGGCGGCCGACTACGCCTTCGAACTGTTCCGCCGCGTCGCGTCGCACGGATGGTGGGTGCCGTTGCTGGTGACGCCGGCGATGTTCGCCCTGCTGTGCTGGCTGACCCAGGGCGCGCTGAAGGCCACGCGCGGCTCCGGCATCCCGCAGGCGATAGCCGCCCTGAAAGTGGAAGACGAAGCCTTCCGTTCGCGCATCCTTTCGTTGAAGGTCGCGCTGGGCAAGATGGCACTCACGTTGGCCGCCTTGCTCGGCGGCGCCTCCGTGGGACGCGAAGGCCCCACCGTCCACGTCGGCGCGGGGCTGTTGTACTCGATGGGACGGCGTTTCGGCTTCGCCGATCCCACGGCCGCGGGACGTTTCATCCTTGCCGGATCGGCCGCCGGCCTGGCCGCCGCCTTCAACACGCCGCTGGCGGGCGTGGTGTTCGCCATCGAGGAAATGTCGGGCACGTTCGAACATCGCATGAGCGGCACCTTGCTCACGGCCGTGATCGTGGCAGGCGTGGTCTCGCTCGGCATCGTCGGAAACTATGCCTATTTCGGCGACATCACCGCGACGCTTCCGCTCGGCCGCGCATGGATCGCGGTGCTGCTGACAGGCATCGTCGGCGGCCTGGCGGGTGGGCTCTTCGCGCGCCTGATCGTGCCGGCCGCGGGAGGATTCCGTGGCGTGATGGGCCGCATGCGGGCGCGTCAACCGGTAGTGTTCGCCGCCGCCTGCGGCCTCGCGCTGGTGCTGCTCAGCCTGCTCAGCGCGAACGGCCTCTACGGCACCGGCTACGCCCAGGCGCGCGACATCCTGCAGGGCCACGGTGATACCGGGCCGTTCTTCGGCGTGCTGAAGTTCCTCGGCAACATCGCCTCGTCGTGGGCCGGCATACCGGGCGGCATCTTCTCGCCGGCGCTCGCCGTCGGGGCCGGCCTTGGCAGCAACATCGCCCACTTCCTGCCCGGCTCGGATGTCTCGTCGGTGGTCCTGCTCGGCATGGCGGCCTATCTGGCCGGCGTGACCCAGGCACCGCTCACCGCGGCGGTCATCTCCCTGGAACTGACCGCCAACCGGCAGATGGCCTTGCCGATCATGGCCGCGTGCCTGCTCGCCCGCGCGCTCTCCAGCCTCGTGTGCAGGGTGCCGGTCTACAAGGCGCTCGCCGAGAACCTCATCGCGCAATACGAGGAAGAACGGATGCGACGGGACGCCCCCCTCCCGAAGGCAGCGACCGCCGACGTCGAGCCCCTTCCCGTGGAACCGCACACGCCATGACGCCCGATCACCGTTGGGACCATCTCCTGCTCGATGTCGGCCTCGCCACGCTGGCCGATAACGGCGTGCCCTATGGCGCCATCGACAACGGTGCCATCGCCTGGCACGACGGCCGGATCGTTTTCGCCGGCCCGCGCCAGGATCTGCCGGGCGAGCCGCACGCCCTCGCGCACCGCGTGGAATCCTTGCCCGGGACGTGGGTGACTCCCGGGCTCATCGACTGCCACACGCACCTCGTGTTCGGCGGTGACCGCGCGCAAGAATTCGAACGGCGATTGGAAGGCGCGACCTATGAAGAGATCGCGCGCGCCGGTGGTGGCATCGTCTCCAGCGTGCGCGCCACACGCGCCGCCAGCGAGGACGACCTGCTGCGCCAGTCGCTGCCCAGGGCGCGCGCGCTGCTGGCCGACGGGGTCACCACGCTGGAGATCAAATCCGGCTACGGCCTGGAGCCCGAGACCGAGCGGCGCATGCTCCGCGTGGCCCGGCGCATCGGCGAGGCACTCGGCGTGGATGTGCGCACCAGCTTCCTCGGCCTGCACGCGTTGCCGCCGGAGTACGCCGGCCGCCGCGACGAATACGTCGCGCTGGTCTGCGACATCATGCTGCCTTCGCTCGCCGAAGAGGAATTGGTCGATGCCGTGGACGCCTTCTGCGAGGGCATCGGTTTCACCCATGAGGAAACGCGGCGGCTGTTCGAGAAAGCCACGGCACTCGGTTTGCCGGTGAAGCTGCACGCCGAGCAGCTATCCGACCTCGGCGGCGCGGCGCTGGTCGCACGCCACGGAGGACTTTCCGCCGACCACCTCGAATGGATCAGCGAAGACGGCGTGCGTGCCATGGCCGATGCCGGCACCGTGGCCGTGCTGCTGCCCGGCGCGTATTACGCCTTGCGCGACACCCGCCCACCACCGATCGACGCCTTCCGCCACCATGGCGTGGCCATGGCCGTCGCCACCGACCTCAACCCCGGGACCTCGCCGCTTCTTTCGCTGCGCATGGCGATGGGGATGGCCTGCACCCTCTTCCGCCTCACGCCGGAGGAGGCACTGCGCGGTGCGACCGTGAACGCCGCGCGTGCCCTCGGCCTCGACGATCGAGGCCGCCTCGCGGTGGGACAGCGCGCCGATCTCGCTATATGGAACATCGGCCACCTCGCCGAATTGTGCTACTGGATCGGCGGAGGCCTCCTCAGGGAGACATGGATCGCCGGCGAACGCAGCACACGCGGATAGCCGGCGCACATTCGTCGCAAGTTTCCGAAAACTTCCATCGCGCCGGAAGGACCCGGCACCTATCATCGATGTTGCCTTGGCGCTAGCCGCGCGGGCATCCAAGGATTGTCAGGAACATCGTTGAAGGGTTCACCGTCATCCCGCTTGCGGGATCGCCTCGTCGTCGCGCGCATCGCATGCCTCGTGCTCCTGGCATCCGTCACCGGTGCCTGTGGCGACACGCGCGAAGAGGAAGAACAGCGTTCCCGGCATGCGCGGCAGATGCGCGACGTCGCGCGCATGCTCGATGCCATGGAAGCATCCCAACCGGTCGATTTTGCGACGATCATGGAGGCACCCGCCCCCGACCGTCCGAAGACCACCCGGCGCATCGCGACGCCGTACGTGCACACCGAACCCCCTGCCCCCGCCGCCTGGGCCATCGCCGGCTGGCCATTCATCGCCCTCGGCGGGGTGGGCACCGGCACGGCCGCCATGCTGTTGCTGACCATGTCGCGACGGCGCGCACGGCGACGTACCGTCGAGGATGCTCCGTCCATAGCCGACCATTTCGCCGACCGTCCGCCCGCGTCGCCGGCTTGGGTGTACAAGCGATCCGCGTATGAAACGCCGGACCTGCACATGACCGGCCAACCGGTGGACCTGCTCGTGCCGCCTCCGCCAGATGACGGCCCGGCCATCGACGCCCCGATGCCCGCATCCATCGGTCCACGAGGTGATTTGCGCGAACGGCTCTCCACAGCGGACCCGCTGGCCACGTTGCACCTGGTGGGCGACGAGCGCTTTCCCGACCTCCGTTGCAGCGGAACGACGAGCGTCGCGGAGCAAGCCTGGGAAGACATCCTCGTTGCCCAGGCACACCATGACGACGAGGACGCGCGGCTGGCGCGCTGGTTGCTCCCCGCCTTGCGCATGCATCGTGCACGCGACTTGCCACAGCGCGACGCGGAACGCCTGCTTATCACGATCGAGAAAGACGCCGGGGAAGAACCGCATGGCTTCGCGCGCTCGATCCGGTTCCGGTTGGCATGCATCGGACGCCTGTCCGGCGCCAACCGCCTGTTCGCCTCGCGAGACCTGCTGGCGCGCCTCGCACACGATCCCCGCTGCGATCATCCGCTGGCCCTCGATGCCTGCATCGACGTCCAACTCGCCTGGGCGTCGTGGCTGTTCGGCGCGGCCGCGGCAACGCGCCTCGACGAAGCCGAACGCTATTGCGACCGTCTCGCCGCCATCGGCCCGGATGCGGCGATGCGCGCTCTGCGCCGGCGCGGCGAGACATGGCTGCACCGCGCGAGCACACGCAAGCCCGCGGAGCGCCTGCCCGACCTCGAACGCGCGCAATCATTGCTCGACGACGCGCATGCGCGTCGTGCCGAAGCGGAAACCGCCTTGCTCGTCGCGCGCACCGCGCAACAACGGGCGCGCCTGCTTGTCGCGGAGGAAGCGGCCGCGGCCTGTTCGCACGCCCTGCTCCACGCCTTCCTGGCGGAACACGACCCGGCGTGGCGCGTCGACGCGCTGGCCTGCCGCCTGGACATCCAGCTGACCTATGACGCCCTGCCCGAACACGCCGCGCAGGCAAGCGTCACCGCCGCACTCGGCCTTAGCCTCGAAGCCGCGGGGCCCGTGCCCTCGACCGCGCGCACCGCCGTCGCCGAAGCACGGTTGCGCGGCGGCGACCACGCCGGCGCCGCCGCGTGGTGCGAGGCCATCTGCCGCGCGGATGCCGCCGAGGATCGTGTCGTCCGGCTCTGGCAAGACGCCTGCCGCCGCTGGGCCGACGACCTCGACCATGACGCCGCCGCGCTCGCGCAGTCGCTTCGCCAATTGGCCATCGCCCGTTCCACCCTCTGAATCCACACGAGTCCCCATGAGCATGAAGCACGCCACGAACGACCCGATCCTGCCTTTCTGGCAGACCCGCTACGGCCTCGCCACCGCGGTCACGGCGAACAACGCGGTGGCACGATCGCTGCAGCTCTACGGTGAATGGGCCGAACACGAGGCCATGCTGCTGAGCGGGCTGATCGAGGAAGGCCAGACGGTGCTCGAATTCGGCGGCGACTTCGCCGCGCACGCGTTGTGGATGGCGCAGGCGGTCGGTCCGCTCGGCCAGGTGCACGTAGCGGAACCACGCCGCATCCACTTCCAGCAGGTTTGCGCGAACGTGGCGATCAACGGCCTCGACAACGTCTTCACCCACGCGGTGTGGCTGGGCCGTGGCAAAGGGTCGTCGTCGCTGGGCAGCCTGGTGCCCGGCACACGCAAGGACGCCGACGAAAAGGTTCGCATGGCGACCATCGACAGCCTGCGGCTCGACGCGCTGCACCTGCTCAAGGTGAACCAGCCAAACGCTTTGGCCGACGTCCTCGCGGGCGCCACCGAGACGCTGCGCACGCATCGCCCGCTGGTCTATGCACGCCTTTCAGGCATGGACACCGCCGAGGCCGAAGTCGCGGCGATCAAGGCGCTGGGTTACCGCGCGTGGTCGCACGTGCCCTACCTGTACAATGCGGACAACCATGCCGGCGTGGATGCGAACATCTTCCCGGGCCTGGTCCAGCAGAACGTCGTAGCCGCACCGGCCGACAGCCGCTTCGAGTTCGCGGAACGGCTGGAACTGTAACGACGAAAAAGCCCCGCATGGCGGGGCTTCTCGTCTCACGCTACCGAAGACTCAGGCCTTCTTGCGCGGCGCGGCCTTCTTGGCGGCGGCGGGCTTGGCAGCGGCCGGCTTGGCCACGGCGACGCCAGTCACGACATCGACGTGCGGACGGGCTTTGCCATAGCTGGAACGGTAGATCTTGCCGCGACGGGTGCGGCGGTCGCCCTTGCCCATGGGAAACTCCTTGATTCGTAATGAGGGAGAGAAACGGCCGATCATCGTAGCAGCGGCCGCGTAAAGCGCAAGGGTGCCCGTTCAGTGAACGTGGCGGCCGCCCTTGCCGCATCCTTCCCGCTCGTCGGGACAGGGACCCGGATCGAACTGGACGGTGGCGTGTTCGACGCGCCAGCGCTCGCTGAGCATGGCCTTGATCGCGCCCAGCACCCGGGCCTGGTCGGACTGGCCGGTTCCGGGCGTCAGTTCCGCGTGCAAGGTGGCCATGCGCGAACCGGCGGTCACCTGCCAGACGTGCAGGTGGTGGATGTTGACGATGCCCGGATCGGCCGAATGCAACTCGCGCTGCACATCGGCAAGATCGATGCCCTCGGGAATGCCCTCCAGCAGGATATGTCCCGAACGGCGCACCAACGACCACGCGCTGCGAAGGATCAGGAGCGAAACGAGTACCGAAAGCAGCGGGTCCGCCCAGTTCCAGTCGAGCCAACGCACCGCCAGCGCGGCCAGTACCGCGGCCACCGAGCCGAGCAGGTCGCCCAGCACGTGCAGGCTGGCGCCGGCGATGTTCACGTCGTCCGGATCGTGGCCATGCAAGGTGCGCAACACCACGACGTTGGCGACCAGGCCCAACACGGCCACCACCAGCATCACGCCGGACAGGATCGGCTGCGGCGAAAACAACCGCTGGATCGCTTCGAACACGATGAAGGCGACCAGGGCGAACTGGGTGAGCGCGTTGACGAAGCCGGCCAGCACCTCGATGCGCCCGTAACCGTAGGTACGGCGCGCATCGGCCGGGCGCGCCGCGAACCTGGCACCGAGGAAGGCCAGCAACAGCGCCAGCGCGTCGACCAGCATGTGTCCGGAATCCGCCAGCAGCGCCAGTGAACCCGACCACACGCCGCCGACCGCCTCGGCGATCAGCATCACGGTGGTCAGTACGAAGGCGAACAGCAGCTTGCGCTCGTTCCCGCCCTCGGCGTGATCGTGCACGTGTCCATGGGCATGGACGTGCGAATGGGCGTGGTCGTGTGACATGGGGCGAAGGCTAGGTAATCCGGCGGCGGTTACACAATCACGGGTGCGCGCAGGACGGCCCATGGATGTGCCCCGCATGGCCACTGCGATCGACCTTCAGGTTGACGAAATGCGCGGCGGCGACGAGGAACCCGCCGCAGGTCACCAGCACGCTGTGCACGAACAACGAATTGCCATGCAGGAACGTGACACCGAGCAGCAGGAGCACGAGACCCGGCACGGCCAGGACCAGCGGCAAGCGCCGGCGATGGCGGCGAAATCCGGAAACGAGCGCCACGCTGGCCAGCAGGCAGGCGAAGACGACGAAGCCCGCTTCGAAGCGATGGTCGGCCAGGAACGACAGCCCCAGCACCGGCAGCAACGCGATGACGAAGGGCAGCGCCGCGCAATGGATCGCGCAGAGGAAAGAGGCCGTCGCGCCGAGGCGATCGGCGGCGTGCCACCAACGGCGGGGGACTTCAGGGGTGACGGACGGATCGGTCATGGGGGACATAGCGTGACTAGTTGCACAGGTCGAGGCAAGCGATGATACTTTATAACATTGCGAAACCCAAACGGAGTTCCACCCGATGCGCCGAACCTTCCTCGCCCTGACCATCGCCGCCACCTGCGGTGCGGCCCTGCCCGCCATGGCCGACGACACGACCCAGGACGCCACGGCCCCCGCCGCGGACGCCAAGGAGGCCCCGGGCAAGAGCCGCAAGAACGCCGAGAAGCTCGACGGCATCGTGGTCAACGCCGTGCCGCTGGGCCAGAACGCGGACCAGATCGTGGCGCCCGTGGCCGTGCTGGCGGGTTCGGCGCTCGACGACGCCAAGGGTGTCTCGCTGGGCGAAACGGTTTCCTCCATTCCGGGCGTGCAGAGTTCCGCGCTGGGAACGGCCGTGGGCCGCCCGGTGATCCGTGGCCTGGACGGCCCTCGCGTCGCGGTTCTCGAGAACGGCCTGTCGTCGCAGGACGTCTCCAACGTGAGCCAGGACCACGCGGTGACACTGGAACCGTTCCTCGCCGACCAGATCGAGGTGCTGAAAGGCCCCGCCACCCTGCTCTACGGCTCGGGCGCGATCGGCGGCGTCGTGAACGTCGTCGATGGCCGCATTCCGGAGAAGGCGCCGGACAATGGTTTCGCGGGCCGCGCCGAAGTGCGCCACGACTCCGTCTCCGATGGTCATACCGGTCTGCTCCGCCTCGATGCGGGCAACGACACCTTCGCCATCCATGTCGACGGCATGCGCCGGGACAACGAGGATTACGACATCCCCGGCGGCACCCTCGCCAATAGCGCGGTGAAGACCACCTCCGGCTCGGTCGGCGCATCCTTGCTCGGCTCGTGGGGTTACGTCGGCCTGTCCGTCTCGCGCTTCATGGATCTTTACGGCAGCCCCGCCGAACCGGGCGATCCGGCCGAAGGCGAAGATCCCGTCCACATCAAGATGGCGCAGACGAACTACACCCTGAAAGGTGGCCTCGTGCAGCCCATCGATGGCATCAGCAAGGTCGAATTCAGTCTCGGCCACGGCGCCTACCAGCACGTGGAATTCGAAGGCGACGTGCCGGGCACCACGTTTTCGACCGACAGCAACCAGGGTCGTCTCGTCGTCACGCACGATCCACTCGGCGGATGGGAAGGCGCGTTCGGCGTGCAGACCCAGCACCGGCAATTCTCCGCCGTCGGCGAGGAAACCTTCGTCCCGCCCACGGTCACCGATGGCGTCGGCGTCTTCCTCACCGAACAACGCGAGTTCGGCCCGGTGAAGATCGAACTCGGTGCGCGCCACGACAAACAGAGCGTCGATCCGGAGAACGGGCCGAAGCGCGACTTCAGTCCGAACAGTTTCTCCGCCGGCGTCGCCTGGCGTTTCGCCGAACAGTGGCACCTGTCGTTGAACCTCGACCACGCCGAGCGCGCACCGTCCGAGGAAGAACTCTTCGCCAACGGGCCGCACGCGGCATCCAATACGTTCGAGATCGGCAGCGACCTCGGCAAGGAAAAGTCCAACCAGGCGGAACTCGGCCTGCACTTCCATGGCGATGTCGTCGAAGGCAAGGTCGCCGTGTACTACAACAAGTACAAGAACTTCATCTACCTGGCCGACACGGGCGACGTGGAAGACGATCTGCCCGTGCGCCTCTGGTCGCAGAACGATGCGACGTTCCGCGGTGCGGAAGCCGAGGCCACCTTCCACTTGTCGAAAGGCACCTCCGGCAACTGGGACCTGCGCGTCTTCGGCGACACCGTGCGCGCGACGCTCGCGGACGGCGGCGGCAACGTGCCGCGCATCCCGGCCGGCCGCGTCGGCTCCACGCTGAGCTGGAGCGCCGACAGCCTGCGCGCCAGCCTCGGCGCGGTGCGTTACATGAAGCAGGACAAGATCGCCGCGTTCGAAACGGACACGGCGGGCTACACGCTGGTCAACGCGCACTTCGCCTGGACCTTCGTCAACGACGACCGCAGCCAGTGGGAAGCCTTCGTCGACGGCAACAACCTCACCAACCAGACCGCGCGCCCCGCCACGTCGTTGTTCAAGGACGTCGCGCCGCTCCCCGGTCGCAACGTTTCGGTAGGCGTCCGCGCCTACTTCTGAGTTCCCGGCCTCCCTGCCCCTCCTCCCTCCCCGGGGCGGCCGGTAGCGAAGTGGGGCGCCCACCCGGGCGCCCCACGTTTTCTCGTGGTAGCCGACCCGGCGGAGCCGCCCCTGGTGGGAGCCGCTTCAGCGGCCATCCCGCGGCAGCGGGCCAGTATCTTCTGCACGGCTCGGCGTCGCCCTCGCGCTTGGCGGTGCGAGGCAGAGCCGTCGACCGCCACCCTCGTCGCTCCGGTTACACCGTCGCTCGGGAAAGGAAAGCCGCCTTCATGTGAGACCCCCGCACCCGGC
>NZ_JBFUPQ010000022.1:0-41392 GCF_041360655.1 Luteibacter sp. RCC_6_2
GGGCCGGCCTGGACGGCCGGCCGTTTTCGCTGAGGCAGGAGCCGAATCGAAAACCCCGCCCGGCGCGACGGGCGCGATGGGGCGCCAGCCATCAGACACGGCCGCGCAGCGGCACCCCTTCCCGAGCGACGGTGGAACCGGAGCGACGAGGGTGGCGGCCGACGGCTCTGCTCCGCACATCCCAATGCGAGGGCGAAGCCGAGCCGCGCAGAAGAAACTGGCCCGCTGCCGCGGGATCGCCGACAAGGTCGGCTCCCACAAAAGTCGGCTCCCACCAGGTTTTCGCTTGCCGGCAGGTCAGTAGTCCTAATCCGGCGGAGTCAGTGGTTCTTATAGCGCGAGCACGTCGCCGAGCAATGCCTGGGCCGTGATCTCCGGCCCCGCTCCCGGTCCCTGGATGACCAACGGTGTCGCGTGATATCGGGTGGTCGTCAGCGCGAACTGGTTGTCGGTGCCCGACAGCCGCGAGGCCGGATGATCGTGACCCACCTCGACCAATCCGACACGCGCACGGCCTCGCTGGTTGAGCCGCGCCAGGTAGCGCAGCACCTTGCCGTTCGCCTTTGCCTGCGCGTGACGTTCGCGCAGCGGCTCGTCCAGCTCTTCCAGCCGCTCCAGGAACACCTTCGTATCCACGCCGCGCAGCGACTCGGGCACCAGGCTTTCGACCTCTACCTCATCGCTACCGAGGGCGAAGCCCGCATTGCGCGCGATGATCAGCAGCTTGCGCGCCACGTCTTCGCCGGAGAGGTCCGAGCGCGGATCGGGCTCGGTGAAGCCGAGCCGCCGCGCATCGCGCAGGAGGGATGAGAACGGGCGGCTGCCGTCGTACTGGTTGAACAACCACGATAGCGAGCCTGAGAAGACGCCTTCGAGGGTGAGCAGGCTGTCGCCACATTGGCGTAGCCGGCGCAGGGTCGAAAGCACGGGCAATCCCGCGCCGACCGTGGCGGCATCACCGTATACGGCGCCTCCCGCCGTCGCGCTTTGCAGCGCGCGCCAGCCTGACAGGTGTCCACCCGCCAGGGCCTTGTTCGCGGTCACGACGTGGTAACCGGCGGCGAGCCACTCCGCGTGGCGGCTCGCTTCGATGGCGCAGGCCGTGGCGTCGACAACGACCTTCCGCGTCGCACCGGCCGCATCGAGCGCGGCCAGCAAGGGCAGGTTGTCCCGGCCTTCGCGCACCTTGGCCAGACGCTCGGCCACCTCGCCGGGCGTGACGCCATCGGCCAGCACGTGCTGGCGCCGGGAGTTCGCCGCCCCCACCAGGCGCAGCGAACGCGCCGCGGGCGTACCGAGCAAGGTCAGCAAGGCGCGTCCGACCACGCCGGTCCCCAGAAGCACGATGGCGGTGCGTGGTGCGGCCCCGGCCAGCGGGGCGATCGCCACCGCGCTCATGCGCCGACCTTGCGTTTCGAAGTCACCGAGGCCACCGCGGCGGCGCGAGCCAGGCCGGCTTCGATGTCGGCGATGAGGTCGTCGCCATCCTCGATGCCGATCGACAGGCGCAACAGGCTATCGGAGATGCCGGCGACACGTCGCGCTTCCGGCGCCATGGAAGCATGCGTCATGGTGGCCGGGTGCGCCACCAGGCTTTCCACGCCGCCGAGGGATTCGGCCAGCGAGAAAAAACGCAAGCCGTCGACGAAGGCCTCGATGGCATCGGTGCCACCGTCCAGTTCGAAGCTCAGCATCGCGCCGAAGCCACCTTGCTGACGCTGCGCCAGCGCATGGCCCGGATGCGAGGCCAGGCCGGGGTAATACACGCGCTGCACGGCCTCGTGGGTATCGAGGCACGCGGCGACGCGATGCGCGTTCTCCTCGTGCGCGCGCAGGCGCACGGCCAGCGTGCGTACGCCACGCAAGGTCAAGTAGCTGTCGAACGGCGAACCGGTGAGGCCATTGCAGTTGCCCCACCACTTCAACTGTTCCGCGACGGCCTGATCCGCGGCGATCACCGCGCCACCGACGACATCGCTATGGCCATTGATGTACTTCGTGGTGGAGTGCACGACGAGGTCGGCGCCGAGCTTCAGCGGCTGCTGCAAGGCGGGCGAGAGGAAGGTGTTGTCGACCACCACGAGCGCACCTACCGCATGCGCGGCCTGTGCGACATGGCGAACGTCGGTGATCCGCAACAGGGGGTTCGAAGGTGTCTCGATCCAGACCAGGGAAGGCTTCGCGGCGAGGCCCTCGGCAAGGGCGGACGGATCGGTGAAGTCGACGAAGCGCACGCTGAAGCGGCCTTTCTTCGCCCATGCGTCGAGCAGGCGCCAGGTACCGCCGTAGCAGTCGTGCGCGGCGAGCACCAGCGATCCAGCGGGAACCAGTTCGAGCGCGAGCGCCACCGCCGACATGCCGCTACCGGTGACGACGGCGCCGGCACCCTCTTCCAGCTCGGTGAGTGCGTCCGCGAGCAGGTCGCGGGTGGGATTGCCGCTGCGCGAATAGTCATAGGCGCGCTTGCGGCCGAAACCGTCGAACGAATAATTCGTGGACAGGTGCAGCGGCGGTACCACCGCGCCGTGCTGTGTATCGGATTCGATGCCGGCGCGCACGGCGCGGGTACAAAGACGGGAATCGGTCATGGCTTAGCGGTCTCCGCGACAGTCGTTGAGTGCGTGACGCAGCACGGGAGCGAGCTGCACGGTTTCTTTCAGGAAGGCGTCGTGGCCGTAGGGCGAATCCACGACCTCCAGGGTGGCGGTGCCGCCGAGGCGGCGCTGCAATTCGCACAGGTCGGCCAGCGGAACGAGACGATCCGACGGGAAGCCCACGAGCGTGGTTGGCGTGGAAACGCATTCGGGCGAGATGTCGTGCAAGTCGATCGACTCGGAAAGCGCGAGGAAGCGCTCCGCTTCGAACCGTTCGACGAAACGCCGGCCGGCATGCTCCAGATAGTCTTCCACCGGAAAATGAAAACGGCCGTCGCGCAACTCGGGGCCTGCGGCGAAGCGGCGCGAAAACTCCTCGCTGCCGCGATAGGTGGTCATCGCCAGCTGCCGTGCCAGCGCCAGCGCCTCGTCGGTACGGCCCGAGGCGATGCCCAGCCGCACGATGCCACGCTGCACCGAACGCTGCGCGGTCGCCAACGGATGCGGGCGGTGCGCGCCGGCGAGCAGCACCAGCGATTTCAACTTTTCCGGATACAGGGCCGCGAAGGCCAGGCCGGTCATCGCGCCGTAGGACGAACCGACGAAGGCGTGCACGCGACCGATGCCGAGTTCGTCGACGAGCGCGGCCAGCGCCGAGGCCTGGTCTTCACTGGAGACCGAGGCGACGTTGCCCAGGTCCTCCGGCACCAGCCAGTCGATCGAGAGTACGCGGCATGCCGCGAGATCGATCGCGGCGCCCTGCCCCACCAGCTCCTGCCACCAGCCAGCGGCACGTTCGCGGCCGGCGCAGACATCGCGATCGGCCGAGATGCCACCCTGCACGATCACCGTCGGCGCATGCGGCGCGCCGCACCAGAGGTAGCGCACGTCCACCGCGACCGTGTCGCTGCCGTACTTCGGCGTGAAGGATACGCGGCGGGTACCGCGCTGCTCGGTGAGGTCGGCCGCGCAACGCGGCGCGGCGGGGGCGGCCGCTTCGGGGAGGGAGATCACTTTGAGGGGCTCAGCTGACATGTCCGGGTTCCTGCGTTCGGGATCGAGCCCTGCGGATACCGTGTACGGACTGTCGGCGTGGCGGGTACGCAAGAGCGCGCCCGAAACGGACATCCCATCTATCGGCTGACGTGAAACACGCCCCGCAGGAGTTGGCACCGTCGCGGAAATCCGCAGGTTGCCCCGGCTTCAAAGGGCCTGTCCCTCAGCCGGTCTCGATGAGTGGAACCGACGATACGCCTCGATATGGTTGGTGTCAACAGCCGTTTAGACGTCCAGATGTCCATACTTCCATTTCTTGCGAACAGGCCCGGCGGGAGCCGAGAGGGCCTGGTGGGAGCCGACCCTGTCGGCGATGGGTGCTTGCCGAGGCCTGGCCCGCTGCCGCGGGATCGCCGACAAGGTCGGCTCCCACCAGGTTCTCGGCTCCCGCAAGGTCGGTTCTCACAAAGATTGATTCCCACGAGGGCCGGCTCCCTACCAGGGCGCGCCTTGAAAGCGGCTTGCGGGTGGGCGGGTTAACATCCGGGCATGACCATGCATGCCTCCTTCGCCGCCGCCATCGGCCAGACGCCGCTCCTCCGCCTGCGCCATGCATCGGAGGCCACCGGTTGCGAGATCCTGGCAAAGGCCGAGTTCCTGAACCCGGGTGGCTCCGTGAAGGACCGCACCGCCCTGGGCCTGCTCGATGACGCCGAACGGCGCGGCCTCGTCCGGCCGGGATGCGTCCTGGTGGAGGGCACGGCCGGCAATACCGGCATCGGTCTGGCCCTTCTCGGCGCCAGCCGCGGCTACGCCACGCTGATCGTCATGCCCGAGACCCAGAGCCGGGAGAAGATCGACGCCCTGCGCGTCACCGGCGCCGAAGTACGACTGGTTCCCGCCGCCCCTTTCAAGGACCCCGGGCATTACGTGCATGTCGCCCGGGCCCTGGCCGAGAAGATGAACGAGCAGGCGCCGGGGAGCGCGTGGTTCGCCAACCAATTCGACAACACGGCCAACCGCGACTGGCATGAAGCCCATACGGGGCCCGAGATCTGGGAACAGACCGGCGGCAAGGTGGACGGCTTCGTCTGTGCCGCGGGCACGGGGGGCACCCTGGCCGGCGTGGGTCGCGCCCTGAAGGCCCGGCGGCCGGATATCCGCATCGCCCTGGCCGATCCCGGCGGTTCGGCGCTGGCGGCTTTCGTCAACACCGGCGAGCTGATCGCCGAAGGCACCTCGATCAGCGAGGGCATCGGCAGCAGCCGGATCACGGCCAACTTCGCCGACGCCCCGGTCGACCTGGCCTGGACGATCCCGGACACGGAGTCGGTCCCGGTCCTGCACGACCTGCTCCAGCGCGAGGGTTACTGCGTGGGCGGCTCCAGCGGCGTCAACGTGGCCGGGGCGATCCGCCTGGCCCGGGAACTCGGCCCGGGCCACACCATCGTCACCGTGCTCTGCGACGGGGGCATGCGCTACCAGACCAAGCTGTTCAACCCGTCCTTCCTGCGCGGCAAGGGCATCCCGGTGCCGGAATGGCTGGACCGGGCGTTCCCCTAGCCGGCGGCTCCCCCAACCTTCCCTGATAGAATAGGGGGTTAGCCAGATCAGCGACCCGAGAACGATGTCCTCACACCTCACCGAAACCCGCCGTCGGCGCAGCTTCGCCATCGTCAGCCATCCCGACGCCGGCAAGACCACGTTGACCGAAAAGCTCCTCCTGTTCGGTGGCGCCATCCAGATGGCCGGTTCGGTGAAGAGCCGCAAGGCCGCGCGCCACGCCACATCCGACTGGATGGCGCTGGAAAAGGAGCGCGGCATCTCGGTCACCTCGTCGGTGATGCAGTTCCCGTACAACGACGCCATCGTCAATCTGCTCGACACCCCGGGCCATGCGGACTTCTCCGAAGACACCTACCGCGTGCTCACGGCGGTCGACTCGGCGCTGATGGTCATCGACTGCGCCAAGGGCGTCGAGGAACGCACGATCAAGCTGATGGAGGTCTGCCGGCTGCGCGATACGCCGATCATGACCTTCATCAACAAGCTCGACCGCGAAGGCCGTTCGCCGATCGAGCTGCTCGACGAGGTCGAATCGGTGCTCGGCATCGCCTGCGCGCCGCTCACCTGGCCCATCGGCATGGGTTCACGCCTGAAAGGCGTCTACCACGTACTGCTGGACGAAGTGCATGTCTTCGAGCCGGGCAAGAACTTCACCCGCCAGGATTCCACCATCTTCAAGGGCCTCGATCATCCGGACCTCGCCGCCCGCATCGGTCAGGCCGCGCTGGACGAACTGCGCGACGAACTCGAGCTCGTGCTGGGCGCGTCCAATCCGTTCGACATCGACGCCTACCTCGCCGGCAAGCAGACCCCGGTGTTCTTCGGCTCCGCCGTGAACAACTTCGGCGTGCAGTTGCTGCTCGACTTCTTCGTCGAGCATGCGCCGTCGCCGCGATCGCGTGAAACCCTCACGCGCGAGGTGGAACCCGAGGAAGAAAAACTCACGGGCTTCGTGTTCAAGATCCAGGCGAACATGGACCCGGCGCACCGTGACCGTGTCGCGTTCATGCGCGTCTGCTCGGGCACCTACACCGCCGGGATGAAGATGCAGCAGACCCGTACCGGCAAGGAAGTGCGCATCGCCAATGCGCTCACGTTCATGGCTTCCGACCGCGAGATCGTCGAGCGGGCGTTTCCGGGCGATGTCATCGGCCTGCACAACCACGGCACGATCACCATCGGCGACACCTTCACCGAAGGCGAGCCGCTGTCGTTCACCGGCATTCCCAACTTCGCCCCGGAACTGTTCCGTCGCGCGCGCTTGCGCGATCCGATGAAGATGAAAGCGCTTCAAAAGGGACTCGCCCAGCTCTCGGAAGAAGGCGCCACGCAGTTCTTCCGTCCGCTGATGTCGAACGACCTCATCCTCGGCGCGGTGGGCGTGCTGCAGTTCGACGTCGTGGCCTATCGCCTGAAGGACGAATACAACGTCGACGCGACGTTCGAACAGGTCGGTGTCGCCACGGCGCGCTGGATACATTGCGACGATGCCAAGAAGCTCGAGGAATTCCGCGAGAAGAACGCCGGCAACCTCGCCGTCGACGGCGCGGGCGAACTGGTTTACCTCGCACCGACCCGCGTCAACCTGCAACTTGCGCAGGAACGCTGGCCGGCGGTGCGATTCTCGGCCACGCGCGAGCACGCGTCCGCGGTCGAAGTCTGAGTTCGCCTCCCGGCGAACCCGACGGTCAAACGGGAGACGGGCTGAGGAACCGGTGGATCGCCTGCACGACCACCGAGCCCTCGCCCACGCTGGACGCCACGCGCTTGATCGAACCCGAGCGCACGTCACCCACCGCGAACACGCCACGCAAGGTCGTCGCGAACGGTGAAGGCGTGGCGTAGCCGTCGGCGTCGCGTCCGGTCAGCACGAAGCCCTTGCGGTCGAGGTCGAGGCATCCGTCGAGCCAAGCCGTGTTCGGTTCGGCACCGATCATCACGAACAGGCTACCCGCCTTGATCCGCGTCTGCGTCCCGTCGACACATTTCCAGCCCACTTCCCGCAGATAGGCATCGCCGTCGAGGTGGTCGATCTGGCAGCGGGTATGCAGGGTGATCCGCGGCGATTGCGCGATGCGCTGCACGAGGTAGTCCGACATGGTGGCGGCGAGACCGTCGCCACGCACGAGGATATGCACGTGGGCCACCGTGCGCGCCAGGAACACCGCCGCCTGGCCGGCGCTATTGCCGCCGCCGACCACCACCACGTCCTCGCCTGCGCAGAGCGTGGCTTCCATCGCCGTGGCGGCGTAATGGATACCCTGGCCTTCGAACCGTTCGTAGTCCACGTGGTCGAGCTTGCGATAGCGCGCACCGGTGGCGACGACGACCGCACGGGCGGCCACCGATGTGCCGTCGTCCAGCAAGAGGCGGTAGGGGTGTCTGGAGCAATCCATGCCTTGTACGGAGCGCGCTATCGCCATGTGCGCGCCGAACTTCATCGCCTGCACCTGCGCACGACCGGCCAGCGCCTGGCCCGAGATGCCGGTGGGAAAGCCGAGGTAGTTTTCGATCTTCGAGCTGGTACCAGCCTGCCCGCCTGGTGCGAGCGCCTCGAGCACCAGGGTATCCAGCCCTTCGGATGCCGCGTACACCGCCGCGGCCAGGCCGGCCGGGCCCGCGCCGATCACGGCCACGTCGTGCACGTGATCGCTGTCCAGCACAATGGTGATGCCCAGTTCATCGGCCAGTTCGGAGGTGGTGGGACAACGCATCACGCGGCGGTCCGGCATGATCACCACGGGGCATTCGGACGGATGCAAGCCGAAGCCATCGATCAGGTGCCGGGCATCTTCATCGATGTCGGTGTCGAGCAAGCGGTAGGGATAGCCGTTGCGGATCAGGAAGCTGCGCAGGCGCACGGTATCGGCGGCATGCGCGGAACCGGCAAGGGTCACCCCGCCCTGCCCGCTCTGGATCAGGCCCACGCGGCGCAGGATGAAGGCGCGCATGATGATCTCGCCGATGTCCGGCTCTCCCGAGACCAGCTTGCGGAAGCTCGACGGATCCACACGGACCAGGCGTGTGTCGGAGCCGGTCCGGCCGTTCACCATGATCTGCCGTTCGCTGAACAGGTCCACCTCGCCGGTGAACTGGTTCGGTCCATGGACCGTGAAGACGTTCGGGTGGCCGTCCTCGCCGATGTCGTAGATCTCGATGCAACCGTCGATCACGAAGAAATAATCGATCCGCCGGTCGCCCCGCCGGAACAGGACCGTGCCCGCCGGGACCACTTCCTCCACCCCGTACTTCACCAGGCGCGCCGCCATCTCTTCGTTGAGATGGGGAAACGTTTGCTCGCGTCGGTTCGTCGGGCTGGAAGGGTCGTTTTCGGAGGGAATGGCCATCGCGTGAATTCCAGGTCCGGGCGTGCCCGCCCATGGCCGCGACCTTAATGGAAGCGGCGTCGCACTATCTTGTATCGGAGCACCATCATGCCTGCGTAGACTGCGTGCGCAAGCCCCTCCATGCGAGATGCCCATGTCAGCCGAGCCGACCGTCGTGACCCGCCCCGCCTTGCCCTTGCGCTTGCTCCGCTCTCCCTTGGGGCGGATCGTGGCCTTCGCCGTGACGGCCTTCCTCATCGGCATGGTCCTTGGCCGGATCTACGATGGCCTCGGCCTGCCCAAGGGCGCCATCCCTTTTCGCGACGTCACGCCGCTAATCGAGCTCTTCAGGCTGGCACCGGTGGTGCTGGCCTACTGGCTGCTGGTCCGGACCATCGAGAATCGCCGGGTCGACGAGCTCGCGCCACGCAAGGCCGTGCCTCACGTGCTCCTCGGCATCGCCGGCGGCGCCGTGCTCTTTTCGCTCGTCGTGGGCGCCCTGTGGGCCCTGGGGGCTTTCGTGGTCGATGGGGTGAACCATGACGTGCCCTGGCTGGGCCCGATCCTGGTCCTCGGCGTCGGCGCGGGAGTCGGCGAGGAAATCGTCAGCCGCGGCGTGATCTTCCGCATCGTGGAGGAAGGCCTCGGCACGTGGGCCGCGTTGCTGCTTTCGGCTGCGGTGTTCGGCGGCCTGCATGCGTGGAACCCCAATGCGACCGCCTGGAGCGCGCTCGCCATCGCCATCGAAGCCGGGCTGCTCTTCGGCCTGCTGTATCACGTGACCCGCTCGCTGTGGATCTGCATGGGTGCGCATGCGGCCTGGAACGTGGCGCAGGGACCCGTCTACGGCATCCCCGTGTCCGGCTTCGAACAGCACGGCCTCCTCGCCTCGCACGTGCGTGGCCCCGACTGGCTCACCGGCGGGGCGTTCGGCGCCGAAGCGTCGGTGGTGGCGCTGGGCCTGTGTTCGGTCGCCACGGCGGCCTGCCTGGCGATCGCCGTGCGTCGTGGCACACTGGTTCCACCACCATGGCGCCGGAATCGTGCGCAAGCCGCCTGAGCCATTTCGATAATGTGATGAACCGGGGCGAGCCGCCCCTATCCTCCTCCCTGGGTCGTCCCATGCCTTCGACTGAAAAGAAATACTCCTGGCTGGCCAACCAGCCCCTTCAGCGCAAGATCGTGCTCGCCATCGGCATGCTGCTGATCCTCTTCGTGGCGGTCGGAGTCAGCAACCTCGCATCGCTCGGCCGGGAAGACGACTCACGGGAGTGGTCTTCGCATACGTACCTGGTGCTGCTCACGCTGGCCGAGGTGAGCGACGACGCGCAGACCCGGCAGGCCGGCGCGCGCGGCTACATGCTCAGCCAATCGGAGGATGAATACGCCGATTTCGAGGCCGCCGATCGAGAACTCGATCGCGACATGGCGAGCCTGCGCCAGCAAACCGCGGACAACCCTTTGCAACAGTCCCGCATCGACCGCCTGCAGGAGATGCTCGACCGGTGGAAAAGGGAGGTGCTGAGCATCGGTCTGGAACCCATGCGGGCCATCGGGGACGCCGCCACACCGGAAGGCATCGCCGCTCGCGAAGCCATCCGCCGGGGCTATTTCGTGCAGCGCACGGTGTTGATGGACGATATCCGCAAGCACATGCACGAGATGGCGGACACCGAGCGCGCACTGCTGGCCAAGCGAAACGCCGCCCTCGACGCCGAAATCAAGACGATCCGTTACGTCGACATCGCCTCGCTCGTCCTTTGCGCGATCATCGGCGGCCTGGTGATCGCCATGACGTTCCGGCTCATCACGCGGCCGATCGTACGCATGACCGGCTTGATGACACGCCTGGCCAGCCACGACCATTCGATCGAGGTGCGCCAGCTCGAGCGCAAGGACGAAATCGGCGAGATCGCCCGTGCCCTCCAGGTCTTCAAGGAAATGGCCATCGAGACAGCCGGGCAGACCTGGCTGAAATCGACCGCCACGAGCATATCCAACCGGCTGCAGGCGACCACCTCCTACCGTGAATTCGCCGATACGCTGCTCTCCGAACTGGTGCCGAACCTGAAGGCCGGCCTGGGCGTGTTCTATGTCTTCCGCGAGGAAACCGGCCGGCTCGAGTTGCTCGGCAGCTACGGCTACAAGCAGCGCCGCCACCTCACCGTCGACTATGCCCTCGGCGAGGGACTGGTCGGGCAGGCCGCCACCGAACGGCGGACGATCGTCCTCCAGGATGTCCCCGACGATTACACGCGCATCCATTCGGGCAGCGGGGAAGCGCCGCCACGCAGCGTCGTCGTGGTGCCGGTGCTCCTTCGCGACACCCTGCTCGGCGTCATCGAGATCGCCAGCTTCGCCCATCTCACCGACGTGCAGGAGCGACTGCTCGACGAGTTGACGCCCATCGTCGCCCTGTCGCTGGAGAACCTCGCCCGCGCCCTGCGCACCCGGGCGCTGCTCGAACAGACGCAAAGCCAGGCCGACGAGCTGCGGGCTTCCGAAGAAGCCTTGCGCAGCCAGCAGGAGGACCTGCGCAGCACCAACGAAGAGCTGAAAGCCAAGACGGCCGAGTTGCAGGAGCAGTCGCAGCGCCTGGTCGCATCGGAAGAGGAACTCCGTGTGCAGACCGAGGAATTACACGCCTCGAACGAGGAGTTGCGCGAAAAGAGCATCACGCTGAACCAGCAGAAGGACGCACTCGAAGCGCTTCAGCGCGAGACCCAGGAAAAGGCCGAGGAACTGGCGCGCGCGAGCCAGTACAAATCCGAATTCCTCGCCAACATGTCGCACGAACTGCGCACGCCGTTGAACAGCCTGCTGATCCTTTCGCGCAGCCTGGCCGACAACGACGAAGAGAACCTCAACGCCGAACAGGTCGAATCCGCCCGGATCATCCACGACGCCGGGTCCAACCTGCTGCGCCTGATCAACGACATCCTCGATCTCTCCAAGGTCGAGGCCGGAAAGATGGAACTGGTGGTGGAGCCACTGCCCCTGGCCGACCTCGCACGCACACTGGGGCGCACGTTCCGGCACGTGGCCCAGGAGAAGAAACTCGACTTCGACATCCACCTCGACCCCCGTCTTCCGACCACGATACGTACCGACGGTGGCAAGCTGGAGCAAGTGGTGAACAACCTGCTCAGCAATGCGTTCAAGTTCACCGCCAGCGGCCGTGTCGGCGTGACGATCTCGCGACCGGCCGCGGATGCCCGCCTGCCGGAAGGGCTGGACCCCACGCGGGCGATCGCCATCGCCGTGACGGATTCGGGTATCGGCATTCCCGCGGACAAGTTCCAGCGCGTCTTCCACGCCTTCGAACAGGTCGACGCCAGCACCAGCCGCCAGTTCGGTGGCACGGGGCTCGGCCTGGCCATTTCGCGGCGCATCGCCATGCTGCTCGGCGGCGACATCTCGCTGCGCAGCGCTCCCGGTGAAGGCAGCACCTTCACGATCCATCTGCCCGAGGAAGCGCCGGAAAGCGACGGCCGTCCGGCGCCCGCCCCCCTGCAGCAAGCCGCGGCGGAGGCCACGCTACCGCTTTCGCCCGGCCTGCTCGCCGAGACGATCGAAGACGACCGCGATTCATTGAATCCCGGCGACACCACCATCCTCATCGTCGAGGACGACCCGGCCTTCGCACGCATCCTGGCGGCGATGATCCACCGCAAGGGCCATCGGGTGCTCGCCGCGGCCGACGGCGAATCGGGGCTCGCCCTGGCGAAGCGCTATCGCCCGACCGGCATCCTGCTCGACGTGATGTTGCCGGGCATGGACGGCTGGACGGTGATCGAACGGCTGAAAGCCGAAGCCGCCACGCGGCACATACCCGTGCATTTCATCTCGGCCACGGACGACGCCACGCGCGGCCTGGAGTTGGGTGCCGTGGGATTCCTCACCAAACCCGTCAGCCGGGAATCGATCACGGCGGCCTTCGAACGCCTCCTGCACTTCGCCGAGGGCCGCACGCGTCACCTCCTCGTCGTGGACGACGACGCCAGCGCACGTGCCGCCGTGCGCACGCTGCTCAAGGACGATTCCGTCCTCATCGAGGAAGCGGCCTCCGGTGAGGAAGCGCTCGCCATGACCGCGGAAAAACCGTTCGATTGCATCGTCCTCGATCTCGGATTGCCGCACATGTCCGGCTTCGAATTCCTCGAGCGGCTGTCGCAGGCCGGGCATACGCCACCCGTCGTGGTGTACTCGGGGCGCGACCTCTCGCGCGAAGAGAGCATGCGCATCCGCCAGTACACCGACAGCATCGTCGTCAAGGGTGCCCGCTCGCCGGAGCGCCTGCTCGACGAGGTGAGCCTGTTCCTGCACTCGATCCGCCACGGTGGCGGCGCGCGTGCCGAAGCGTCGGCCACGGTGGACGGCCTGGACGACGGCGACCTGCGCGGCCACCGCCTCCTCCTTGTCGACGACGACATGCGCAACCTGTTCGCGCTGTCCAAGGTGCTGCGTGCGAAAGGCGTGGACGTGGTGATGGCCCAGGATGGACGGAAGGCCCTCGACACACTCGACAAGGACCCCGAAATCGAGCTCGTGCTGATGGACATCATGATGCCGGTGATGGATGGATACGAGACCATGCGGTCCATCAGGGCGAAGCCGGCGCTGGCACAGGTGCCGATCATCGCACTCACCGCGAAGGCCATGCGCGGCGATCGCGAGAAGTGCCTCGAAGCAGGTGCCAACGATTACCTGTCCAAGCCGATCGACGTCGACCGCCTGTTGTCGATGATCCGCGTATGGTTGCCGGCGCGGGCCTGACATGGACGTCGAGGACATCGAGATCCAGCTTTTCGTGCGCGCCATGCAGTTGCGCCACGGTTACGACTTCCATGACTACGCACCTGCGTCGCTGAAGCGCCGCATCCAGCAACTCGTGCGCACGCACGACGCCGGCACGATCAGCGAGCTCACCACGCGCTTGTTGCATGACCCGAATTTCGTGCGCAAGGTGATCGAAGGCCTGTCGGTACCGGTGTCGGAGATGTTCCGCGACCCATCGGTTTTCCGCGCCCTGCGCGACAAGGTGTTCCCAGTGCTGGCCTCCTATGCGGAGATCAATATCTGGCAGGCCGGCTGCGCGCACGGCCAGGAAGTGTATTCACTGGCGATCATGCTGGAGGAAGCCGGCCTCTACGACCGCACCCGGATCTACGCCACCGACTTCAACGACGCCGCGCTCGCGGCGGCGGCCGAAGGGATCTATGCGACGCGCGAGGCGCGGGACTGGTCACGCAATTACCTGGAAGCCGGCGGCAGGCACTCCTTCAGCGACTACTACAGCGCGCGCTATGAGTTCATCAAGCTCGACCGGCGCCTGCGCCGTAACGTCACCTTCGTCAACCACAACCTCGTCACGGACAAGGTGTTCTGCGAGGCGCACCTGATCCTCTGCCGGAACGTGCTGATCTATTTCAGCAACGCCTTGCAGGACCGTACGCTCGGCCTGTTCAGGGACAGCCTCGTCCGCGGCGGATTCCTCTGCCTCGGCACCCGCGAGAACATCGATTTCTCCCCGGCGGCGGCGGGATTCGCCGATGTCGACCAGGCCATGCGCATCTACCAGGCGGGTGGACCCGGCGCGAGGCCATTGGCCAGATGAGCACGCACGACGCCGTCGTCATGGGTTGCAGCGCGGGCGGGCTCTCCGCCCTGCAACTCGTGTTGCCGGGCCTGGACCGCCACCTCACCGTGCCGGTGGTGCTCTGCTGCCATACCGGCTCGGCCGATGTCTCATTGCTGGTGGAGCTGCTCGCGCGTGTTTGTCCGCTGCCGGTGACCGAAGCGCAAGAACGTGCGCCGGCCGATCCCGGTGTGGTCCACGTGGCGCCCAGCGGCTACCATTTGCTGGTGGAGGATAACTTCCGGTTTTCCCTGAGCGTCGATGCGCGCGTGGCTTATGCGCGGCCGTCGATCGACGTGCTGTTCGAAACCGCGGCGGAAGCATGGCGCGAGCGATTGGTCGCCGTGTTGATGACCGGGGCGAATTCCGATGGTGCGAACGGAATCGCCGCCGTGCGCCGGGCTGGTGGTTACGCTGTCGTACAAGACCCGGCGACCGCCGAAGCCGATGTGATGCCGCAGGCCGCGCTGGAACTCGCGGGCGCGGATGCCTGCCTGCCACTGGACGCGATCGCCGCGAAGATCAACCAATTGTGCCTGCCATGAATCCGCTCCGTCCGAAAATCCTCGTCGTCGACGACACGCCCGCCAACCTGGTGGCCATGCGCCGCCTTCTCGCCCGAGCGGATGCGGATATCTTCGAGGCCAACAGTGGCAACGAGGCACTTGCGCTCTGCCTGGACCACCAGTTCGCGCTGGTGTTGCTCGATGTGAACATGCCTGAGATGGACGGCTTCGAAGTGGCCCAGTTCATCTCCGAAACCGATCACCTGAGCGAGACGCCGATCATCTTCGTCACGGCCGCCTATGCGGACGACATCAACCGGATCAAGGGATACACATCCGGTGCCATCGACTACATCGCCAAGCCGATCAACGACGTGATCCTGCAGTCGAAGGTCAAGATCTTCCTCGAACTCTATCGCGCACGCGCCTTGCTGCAGCAGGCGCTGGACGAGTTATCACTGCGCAACCGGCAGCTCACCAGCGAGGTGGCCGAGCGCACTCGCATGGAGCAACTGGTACGGCACCAGGCCACCCACGATGCGCTGACCGGGCTGCCGAACCGGGTGCTGTTCCGCGACCGCCTGGAAGCGGCTATCGAAGCGGGCGGCGATGGCGGAGCACCCTTTGCGCTGGCGTATATCGATATCGATGGATTCAAGGGTGTGAACGACGCCCATGGCCACGCCGCGGGCGATGAACTGCTCAAGGCGATCGCCGCGCGGGTCGATGCGTGCACGCGAGGCACCGATACGGTCGCCCGACTCGGTGGCGACGAGTTCGCCGTGCTTCTGCATGACGCCGCCGACGCGGAGGGTGCCCTCGCACGTTGCCAGTCGTTATGCGACACGGTGGGCGAGCCGTACATGCTGCATGTGGGCGACTTGCCTGTTCCCGCCAAGGTAGGCGCCAGCATCGGCGTGACCATGTTCCGGGCGGGCGCGAGCTACGACGACATCGTCGCCGCCGCCGACGGGGCGATGTACGAGGCCAAGCGCGGCGGGAAGAACCGCTGCGTCCTGGGGTGACCGGAAGAGCGGGATGGTTGGGGGATGGGTGGCCGGGAGATGGGAACACGAGGTCGCCTGCGGCTCCATCGCCGACAAGGTCGGCTCCCACCAAAGCAGGATTCCAGCATCCGGACACAGGCTCTGGTGGGAGCCGACCCTGTCGGCGATAGGCGCTACAGGGTCGCCAAAAACGCCTCCAGCACCGCCCCACGATAACGCTGCCGATGCAACAACACCGACAGCATCCGCCGCAAGTCGAGAAACGGCGTCGGCAGCACCGCGATCCGCCCTGCCCGCACCGCGTCGCCCACGGCCACCTCGGGCAGGCAAGCGATGCCCAGTCCCGCGATCACCGCCTGCTTGATCGCCTCGGACTGGTCCAGTTCCAACACGATGCTTCCTTCCGGCAGTTCCGCCAGCGCGCGTTCGCTCAACGCGCGCGTCGCTGAGCCGCGCTCGCGCAAGACCCAGCGCTCCCCGGCGAAGTCCTCCCGGCGCAACCGCTTCTTGCGCGTCAACGGATGCTCGGGCCGGGCGCACACCACCAGGCGATCCTCCTTCCATGGTCGAACCTCCAGCGCCGGATGCGCTACCGGTCCCTCGACGCAGCCGATATCGAAGTCATGGTCGAGCACCCCCTGGGCGATGCGCGCGGTATTGGCGACACCCAACCGAAGCGACACACCCGGATGCGCCGCCGCGAATACCCCAAGCAGGTCACCAACGAGATAATTGCCCACGGTATTGCTCGCGCCGACGCCGATCTCACCGGCGAGTTCGGCGATCGTGCCTTGCGCGCGCCGACCGAATTCCGCGTGCCGCTCCAGCAATTCGCGCGCGAGCGGCAACAGGTCGCGACCGCGGTCGTTGAGACGCAGCCGACCACGTTCGCGGGCGAAGACCGGCGAGCCGATCTGCCGTTCCAACTCGGCGAGCGCCATGCTCACGGCCGGTTGGCTGAGAAACAGGCGGTCCGCCGCGGCTCGCACACTACCGGCCGTGGCGACGGCCACGAAAACATCGAGTTGGCGCGGGCTGATCGCATGCATAAGCAATACTTATACCTTCGATAAAGTATTTTCAATATGCTTATCGATTGTCGTCGCCGAGAATGGGCTGGTTCCCCCGTCCAGGATGTCCCGTGTCCGCCGTCGCCGCTCCCTCTCTCCCCTCTTCTCGCCTGCCCGGCATAGGCCTGGCCTTCGCCGTGGCCGCCGTCGCGTTCTGCCTGGGACGCGTCATGCCCCTGGTGGGTGGCGCCGTGTTCGGCATCGTGCTCGGAATCCTCGTCCGCCAGTTCGCGCCGCCATCGGCCCGCTTCCTTCCCGGTATCCGCTTCGCCTCGAAGCAGGTCCTGCAATGGTCCATCATCGCCCTCGGCTTCGGCCTCAGCATCACGCAGGTCGCCCATACCGGCCTGGAGTCGCTATCGGTCACCCTCGCGACCGTCGCCGCCGCCGGTCTCGCGGCATGGCTGCTTGGCCGTCTCCTTCGCGTGCACGACACCCTCAAGCTGCTGATCGGCGTGGGCACGGCCATCTGTGGTGGCTCGGCCATCGCGGCGATCGTGCCGATCGTGAAACCGGATGAGCACGACACCGCCTTCGCGATCTCGACGATCTTCCTGTTCAATCTCGTCGCCGTACTGCTGTTTCCGGCGCTCGGGCATTGGATGGGACTGTCCGACCTCGGCTTCGGCCTGTGGGCGGGCACGGCGATCAACGATACGTCGTCCGTCGTCGCCGCCGGGTACAGCTACAGCCACGCCGCGGGAGACTACGCGACCATCGTGAAGCTGACGCGTGCGACCCTGATCATTCCCATCTGCCTGGTCATCGCCCTGGTCGTGGCCTGGCGCGAGAAGCGCGGCGGTGCCACCGGCTTCAGCCTGGCCAGGATCTTCCCGTGGTTCATCCTGTGGTTCCTCGTGGCCTCGGCGATCCGCACGGCGGGCGTGATTCCCGAGGCCGCCTTGCCGGTGATCCATTTCGCCGCCGAGTGCCTGATCATCGTGGCGCTCACGGCCATCGGCCTGTCCGCCGACCTGCGCCGGATGGCGTCGACCGGGCCGCGGCCTATCCTGCTAGGGCTGGGTGTCTGGGCGGCGGTGGCGTTGACCAGCCTGCTTGTGCAGCATCTTATCGGGCGGTGGTAAGAGCATCGCCGCTGAAGCGGCTCCCACGACAGCCCGCATGCCACAGGACAGTGGCGGGCTGCCACGACATGGCGACCATGGTGGGAGCCGCTTCAGCGGCGATGGCCTTCGATCAAGGCCAGCAGCCGCAGGTTCAACGCATGCTGCTGCGCCTGCCACTCGGTGAGCTTGTGACCGTCCGCCTCGACCTGCCCATCCATCGCGCTCAGCCGCCGCTTCCACCAGGACTTGTAGCGATACCTCGAGATCTCGCCGGTGATATCGCTGCCGATGAGCCGGCCGCGCACGGCGCCGATGATCGCCGCGCCGCCAGCCTCGCTCAGCGTGCCCTGGTCCCAATTCGTCATCGCGACATCGGGGGCGTAGGCATCCTTGTCGATCGACAGGTAGACGGGCTCGCGCTGGGTCCGCTGCGAGTCGACGAAGGCATCGACCATCGCCTCCGTGCCGTCGAACGAACGAAACGCCGCGCCAAGCCCTAACCGTGCCGCCCAGGCCACATCCACGCCAGCAGACCAGTAAGTGAGCCGGCCCGCGCGCAACGGCGCCAGATAGTTTTCCCACGCATGCTTGCGGCCGATATCGCCGGATGTGATGCCCACGACATGCACGTGGCTGACGCGCGGCAACGCGGCCACCCGGCGCACCCACGACCCGCAGTGCACGCCGAACGGAAAGCGCATGTTGTCGGGGTGGTTGTCGATCACCACCACCTGGAAACGCCAATCGCCGGGGACGCGCTGCACCAGCGGCAACGTCAGGTGATGGAAATCGCCGCTGCCGAGGAACACGGTGCCGTGTTCGCGTGGCAGCGTACCGGCGAGCAGCTGGCTGAAGCGGTGAAGCCGGCGCATGGAACAGCCGAAGCGGATCGGCTCCTCCCAATCGCGCAGCGGCAACAGGACACGTCCGGCCAAGGGGCCGACGGAATCGTCCAGGTCAAGAACGACGGGCTGCCGCATCGGGAACCTCCCACTGGCCATCCGGCTCGAAGCGATGCGCGAAGCGGCGCAGTAGCGCGCGCAACAAAGGATTACGCACGAACACCGCATGCCGGGTCAGGTGAAAGCGCGCTCCCAGCGACGCCTTCACGGCAGGATCGCTCCAACCCGCCACGTAGTGGGTCAATCCCCGCGCCAGCGCGTACTCCAGGTTCACGAACCAGCTCACGAAATAGAGGTCGAGTTCGCGTGCCGCCGGATAGGCGAAACCGACGTACTTATCGAGCAACTTGCCTTGATGTTCGTAGCAAAGATTCCACCCCACCAACGCACCATCGGCATGGTAGGACATGACGATCCCGCCCGGATCACGCAGCGCGGCAGCGAAGAAATCGCGCGAGAGCTTGTCGAAGTGGACGTCGCTTTGCGCGTACACGTTCTCGAAGAGTGCGTAATACGCGTCCACGCCGGCATCGCTCGTGAAGGCCTCGCCGGTAGGAGTCACCGACACGGACAGGCGATCGCGCGAGCGGAGCTTCCGGCGCAGGTTCTTCCTTCGCGACGACGACAGGCGACCGAGGTATTCCTCGATCGATGCAAAATCGATCGGCACGTAGGCGAGCGCCTGGCCCTCGACGATCAGGTAGCCACGCGCACGCGCGGCATCGACGAAGCGGTTCGTCCAAGCCCGGTCGGTGACGGCGGTCAGCGGCGAATCGAGGGCGAGATCCTTGACCACCAGCAACGGATGCGCGCGACCCGGCCCACGGGCCAAGGCCTCCGCGACGGCGACGGGATCACTGTCCCTGGCGAACAGGGAATATTCGGAAACAGTGGTTCCGGCGAAGCAGGTGCGAGGGGTCGACAACCGCTTCAGCAGCCGCTGGAAGGGCAAGGCCGCCACGCGTCGCCGCAGGTCGTCGTCGGCGGTGGTCAGCAGGTCGAACGGCGCCACGAAAAGTGGCGCGCCATCCGCCGCACGGACAGGGATGAAACCGTGCGGCGGATGACGCTCGAAGTGCCCGAGCAAAGCATCCGGCTCGAGCTGGTTCACGAACGCCATGGTTGGCTGCCGGGTATCAGCCGCGCTTGGCCAGCGTGAGGAGCTGGTCGAGCAACGCAATGGCGAGGTCGATTTCGTCGTGGCTGATATCGAGCGACGGTGCGAACGTGATCACGTTCTTGTACCAGCCGCCCACGTCGAGCACGAGACCGATCTTCTTGCCTTCGTGAGTGAGACCGCCGGCCAGGCCGATGTCGACCATGCGGTCGAGCAACGCCTTGTTCGGCGTGAAGCCGTCGTCCGTGCAGATCTCGGCACGCAGCGCCAGGCCGAGGCCGTCCACGTCGCCGATTTCCTTGTGACGCTTCTGCAGGTCACGCAGACCGTCGAGGAAATGCTTGCCCTTCTCGGCCACCCGCGTGCCGTAATCGAGTTCGTAGCCCATCTTGATCACTTCGAGACCCAGGGCGGTGCCCAGGGGGTTCGAGTTGAAGGTGGAATGCGTGGAACCGGGCGGGAACACCGTCGGGTTGATCAGCTCCTCGCGAGCCCAGATACCCGACAACGGATTGAGCCCGTTGGTGAGGGCCTTGCCGAACACGAGCACGTCGGGCGTCACGCCGAAATGCTCGATCGACCACAGCTTGCCGGTGCGCCAGAAACCCATCTGGATCTCGTCGACCACCATCAGGATGCCGTACTTGTCGAGCACCTTCTTCAGGTCGATGAAGAAGTTCTTCGGCGGGATGACGTAGCCGCCGGTGCCCTGGATCGGCTCGACGTAGAACGCCGCGTATTCGGCTTCGTTGACCTTCGGGTCCCATACGCCGTTGTATTCGGTTTCGAACAGGCGCTCGAACTGTCGCACGCAGGCATCCGAATACTCCTCCGCCGTCATGCCCTTCGGGCGCCGGAACGGATACGGGAACGGGATGAACATCGCGCGCTCGCCGAAGTGGCCGAAGCGGCGGCGATAGCGGTAGCTGGACGTGATGGCGGAGGCGCCCAGGGTGCGGCCGTGGTAACCGCCCTCGAACGCGAACATCAGGCTCTTGCCACCACGTGCGTTACGCACGAGCTTGAGCGAATCCTCCACCGCCTGCGCACCGCCCACGTTGAAGTGCACGCGGCCGTCGAGGCCGAACTTCTGCTTCGCGTCGACCGCGATGGTCTTCGCCAGTTCGATCTTGCCCTGGTGAAGGTATTGGCTGGCCACCTGCGGCAGCAGGTCGATCTGCGCCTTCAGCGTGTCGTTGAGCCGCTTGTTGCCGTAGCCGAAGTTGACCGCCGAATACCACATCTGCAAGTCGAGGAACGGGATGTTCTCGCTGTCGTAGATGTAGCTGCCTTCGGCGTGGCGGAAGATCTTCGGCGGATCGACGTAATGCACGGTATCGCCGAAGGAGCAGTACTTCGCCTCGTCGGCGAGCAGGGTCGCATCGTCGATGACGAGGGGCGCGTTCTTGGTGAGGATGTTCATGCAGGCAGTTCCTGGGGGTTCGCCGCGGGGAGGGGCATGACGGTTCGCGGAGGCAGGCGTCCGTCGAGAAGATCGGGAAGGAGTTCGAGCGCCTCGTCGAAGCTGGCGATGGGCGCGTACGGGATGCCGGCGGCGCGGCAATGTTCGATCAGGCGATTCTTGGCGAAGACGAAATCGACGCGGTCGGCTGCGCAGAAGTCGGAGGCGCCGTCACCGATCAGCAGGGTCTTGCCACCGCGCGCCCGCGCCGCGTCGACACGCGCGCACTTGCAGGTGCCGCTGCGGCAGCCCTGCACGCTGTACGGCGAGGTGAGGTTCCAGTCGCGCTCGCCGACTTGCAGCAGGTGGTTGGCGACCGTCGGCAGGCGCGGGATGCCGTGGTTGGCCAGGATCGCGTGGATCGCATGGTCGATGCCGTCGCTCACGATCTCCATCGGGATGCCGTGCTCGATCGTCGCCCTCACGAAGGCGGCGAAGCCGTGGTCGATGCGCAGGCCACCGAGATGGCGCTGGAGTTCGATGTGGCTCATGTCGAGCAAGGCGACCTGCCCCGCCATGCAGACCGCCGAGCCGATCGTCCCGGCGCGCCAGTCGCGCTCGAGGATTTCCCACCCCGGCCGCCCGTAGCGGTCCAGCAGCGAGTCGATGACGTCCTCGACAGCTATCGTGCCGTCGAAGTCGCAGAGGATGTTCCAGGAGGGGCTGAGCACGTGGATGAGCCGTTGACCAGTTTGCAGCGAAGGCTAGGGCCGCATCCTTTCCAAGCCCTTTCCCCGTGCCGGAAGCCATATGTAAGAATCGATGTGGCATGCTTCGGTGCTCATCCGGCTCCGGTTCCCGCGCATGCGCCGTTCGCGCCTCGTTTTCCCCGTCCTGCTCCTGGTGGCCGCGACCGCCCACGCCGGCGACGACGACACCCCCAGCTATGCCTTCGGCGCCGGCATGCAGCGGATGCCCGCGTGGCAGGGCTCGAAGGACCGGCGCAACCAGTCCCTGCCCTACGTGGACATCGACCTGCCCGGCAAGGGCGAGCTCTCCACCGCCGACGGCCTCACCATCGACCTGATCTCCGGCGAGCACTGGCACGGCGGCGTCTACGGGAACTGGTTATGGGGCCGCACGCATGACGACCTGGGGCGGCTCGGCGGCAAGGTCGCCTCGCTGTCGCCACGTTTCCAGGGCGGCGGATACCTGGAATACGCCTTCGACAAACGCTTCAGCGTGGGAGGGCATGTCGCCCACGACACCAACGGCGCGGGCGCCTATGCGGCGCTGTACGCCGATTATCGGTTGCCGGACGTCTGGTACATCCAGCATTCGATCGAATTGCAGGTGGAGGGCATGAATGGCCGGGCGATGCGGCGCTTCTACGGAGTGACCCCGGACGAGGCATCCGCCCTGGGCACGACGGCATGGCGGCCCGGCGCCGGCTGGCAATCGGCGGACCTGGAATACGACGCCTTCATTCCCACCTCGCGGCAGACCGGCTTCGCCCTGGCCGTTTCGTACGGACGGCTATACGGGAACGCCGCGGCGAGTCCATTGGTCCGCCAGTTCGGTTCGGCCCGGCAGGTGACGGAAACCCTCGCCTTCGTCTACCACTTCTAGACGGCGGTATCGGCGTTCAGGTCGTCGCGCTCCTGGGGCGCCGGGACCGCGAACAGCACGCCGATCATCACCAGGTGGGCTGCCGCCGAGAGGAAGGGCGACCACGCCGTCGAGATCACCTGGTAAGGAAGGATGTCGCCGATCAACACATTGGCGAGGTTCCAGCCCCAGTGCAGGCCCACCGCCAGCCACAGCGAGCCGGTACGAACCACGGCCGTGGCATAGGCCAGGCCGAAACAGAGCAGCATCGTCCACTCCGCGGGACCGGCGCCGAGCCGATGGACGTGGTTGAGCACGTAGAACGCGGCGGACGCGAGTACGAAGATCCATGGCAACCAACGGATGCGCGACGCGCGGAAAAGGAAACCACGCGTGAGGATGTCTTCGGCGACCGAGGGCACGAAGGTCGCGACGAGCGCCCACGGAATCGACGAGAGGAAGGAAACGGCGGCGACCCGTGGCGATTCCGGCGCGAGCGCGGCATAGACGTTGAAGACCATGCCGATGCACACGGCCACGTACTTGAGAAGCAGTGCCAGCGCGAGCCCGCCGGCCAGCAGGACGCCGGCCGACCGGCGCCACTCCAGCGCATACGCATCGTAGCCACGAAAGCCGAGCCAGCGCCCCAGCGGCCAGGCCGCCACGACCACGGCCACCATCAGGGCGGCCTGGACCGTGAAGCTGCCGAGCAACCGCCCGCCGATCCCCTCGGCGGCCTGGTACAGAACGAACAGGATCGCGAAGGCGGTTGCCGCGCGCCAACGATCGCTCTGCGCCATGGAATTCCCTGAAGGTTGCTTGTGCTGCGCGAAGCTTAGGGCCCGAAGGCGTTGCGCGCCATAGGATTTTGATGCTTCAGCGGTCGTCGCGGGTCCAGATCGCGCCTTCGGCTTCCTTCACCGGGAAGACCTGTACCGGCTCGTAGGCCGGTGGACAGGTGACCTCGCCGGACCGCAGGTCGAAACGCGCACCGTGCCGCACGCACTCCACTTCGAAGCCGACGACCGGGCCACCGGCCAGTTCGCCGCCATCGTGCGTACAGACGTCCTCGATGGCGTAGAGATCGCCGTCGATGTTGTAGACGGCGATCGCGGTGTCGCCGTCCCACACCACCCGGTACTCGCCGGGAAGCAGTTCGCTACGCGTGCCCACCCTGACCCAGTCGTTCATGAGCGCCATTCCTTCACCAGGTACTCGAAGCGCAGGTCGTCGCGCTGCGGGAGGCCGAAACGCTCGTCGCCATAGGGGAATGGTTTCGTCCGGCCGGTACGGAGATAGCCGCGCCGCTCGTACCAGGCGATGAGTTCGGCGCGGATATCGATCACCGTCATCTCGACGCGTTCGCATGCCCACTCGTCGCGGGCGATGCGCTCCACTTCCTCGATCACCCGCCGGCCGATGCCCGCGCCCTGTAACGGGGGGTGCACGGAAAACATGCCGAAATAGCAGGTCGCGCCTTGCCGTTCGATGTAGCAGGATGCGGCGACCTCGCCTTCCCGCTCGAACAGCACGAAGTGCCCGTTCTCGCTCGCGAGCAGTTCCCGTATCTCGGCGACGTCGGTACGCCGGCCGTGCAGGAAATCCGCCTCGGTGGTCCAACCCACGCGGCTGGCATCGCCGCGATAGGCGGATTCGACCAGCGCCGCGATGATGGGAGCGTCTGCCAGGGTCGCTTTGCGGAAGGCGTGCTTGGTGGTCATGCGGGTGATCTTAACGGTTCAGAGCAGCAGCTTGCGCACCCGGCCGACCGCCTCGATGAAGCCGTCCACCTCGGCCTTCGTGTTGTAGAAGGCCAGCGAGGCGCGCAGCGTGGCCGGTACGCCGAAGAACTGCATCAGCGGATGGGCGCAGTGGTGGCCCGAGCGGACGGCCACGCCCTGCAGGTCGAGCAAGGTGGCCATGTCGTTGGCGTGCGCTCCCTCGAGCAGGAAGGAAATGACCGGCTCCTTCTCCTTCGCACGGCCGAAGATGCGTACACCCGGCAGGTTCTCGATCGCGTCGGTGGCATACGCCAGGAGTTCCTGCTCGTACGCCTTGAGCCGGTCGAAGCCGATGCCTTCGAGATAGGCGATCGCCGCGGGGATGCCCGCGAAGCCCGCGATGTTCGGCGTGCCCGCTTCGAACCGGTGCGGCGGGTCGGCGAAGACCGTGCCTTCGAAGCGCACTTCGCGGATCATCTCGCCACCGCCGAAGAAAGGCGGCATCGCCATGAGGTGTTCGCGCTTCGCCCAGAGGGCGCCGGTGCCCGTCGGCGCCAGCATCTTGTGCCCGGTGATCGCGTAGAAGTCGCAACCGAGCGCCTGGACGTCGATGCGGCGGTGCGGTGCCGCCTGCGAACCGTCGACCAGCAGCGGAATGCCGCGCTTGCGGCACTCGCGGGCGATCTCACGGACCGGATTCACCGTGCCGAGCACGTTGGAAACGTGGGCGACGCAGGCGAGCTTCACCTCGGGCGTGAGCATCTCGATGTACTTCTCGACGATCAACTCGCCGTTGGCATCGATCGGCGCGGCCTTCACCGTGGCACCGGTACGTTCGGCCACCAGCTGCCAGGGAACGATGTTGGCGTGGTGCTCCATCACCGTGGTGAGGATCGCGTCCCCGGCCTTCAGGCGCGGCAAGGCGTAACTGTAGGCAACGAGATTGATCGCCTGCGTCGTGCCGGAGGTGAGGATCACCTCGTCCCGCGAGGGTGCGTTGACGAAACGTGCGATGGCGTCGCGCGCGGCTTCGTACGACGCCGTGGCTTCCTCGCCCAGCGTGTGCACCGCACGCGCCACATTGGCGTTGTGCTCGCGGTAATGACGGTCGACCGCTTCGATCACCGATACCGGCTTCTGCCCGGTGTTGGCGTTGTCGAAATAGATCAGCGGCTTTCCGTGCACCGTGCGCGACAGCAGCGGGAAATCGGCGCGGATGCGTTCGACGTCCAGCGGCAAGAGGACTGCTTCGGGCTTGGCGTTCATGGCTTGGCTCCGTACTACTTATTCGGCGGCGAGGCTGGTCGGCAGGTGCGCGACCAGCAGTTCGCCAAGATGCTCGCGCAGGGCCTCGTTCGGCAGCGATTCGAGCACGGCACGGCAAAACGCCAGCGTCAACAAGCTGCGCGCCTGGACCAGCGGAATGCCGCGGGAGCGCAGGTAGAAAAGCGAGCGCTCATCGAGCTGGCCGATGGTGGCGCCGTGCGCGGCCTTCACCTCGTCGGCGTAGATCTCCAGTTCCGGCTTGGTATCGATCTCGGCCTGCCCGGACAGCAACAGGTTCTTGTTGCTGAGCGAGGCATCGGTGCCGTCGGCACCCTCGGAGACCACGATCGCGCCACGGAACACCCCGCGCGAGCGCCCGTCGGCGATGCCACGCCACAGGGCATCGGACGCGGTGTTCCGTGCGTTGTGCCGGATCTCCAGCTGCGTGTCGGCATGCTGCCGGCCCGACAGGGCGAACACGCCGCGCGAATCGAAACGCGCCCCGTCGCCCACCAGTTCGGCGTTCACTTCATGGCGGACGAGTGCGCCACCCAGTTCGAGGGCGTGCAAGGTCACCTCGGCCCGCTCGTCGAGGCGAACGTGGCTGCGGCGAACCAGCGTGGTGGCGACCGAGGCGTCCTGGACCACCACGAGGCCCAGGCGCGCGCCTTCGCGGGCGACGACATCGGAGACCAGCGTGCCGAGTTGCGTGGCGGCGCCCGCCGAGACGAAATGCTCGACGATCTCCGCACTCGCGTCCTTCCCGATTTCCACGAGCACGCGGACGTGCCAGGCGCTGTCGCCCTGGATGCCGCTGGAGACGTGCACGATGTGCAACGGTTTCGCCAGGGCGGCACCATCGGGTATGCGGAGCACGAGGCCGTCGGTAGCCAACGCCGCGTTCAAGTGCGCGAAGGCATCGGCGGCGGCGCGGCGGTAACGGTTGGCCAGCGCGAAGCGCAAGGGCTCGGGATGGGTGGACAGCGCACCGGATAACGGGGCCAATTCGACACCGTCGGCATCGAGCGAGGAAAGATCGGCACGAAACGCCCCATCGACGAAGACGACGCGACCGCCCTCGACGCCTGGCAAGGCATACAGCGAGGGATCGATGACGGCGGCAACGGCGGTGGCATGGTCTGCGAGCGCGAACCCACGCTGCGACAACGCACGCAGCGGCGTGTACTTCCACGCCTCGTCACGACCTTCCGGCAGGCCGGTGGCGGCGAAGGCTTCGAGATTTTCCGCACGCGCGGCGTCGAGCCATGCGATGCCGGTCGAGGGAAGCGTGGCGGCGGCGTCCAGTGCCGCCCGCACGAACGGGGACGGCGCGTTGCTCATGCCGGCGCCCCGGCGAGATCCGCCTTGCGCAGTTCCGGATGCGTGTCGGCGAGCCACGCATAGCCCTGTTCTTCCAGCTTCAGGGCGAGGTTCTTGTCGCCACTCTCGACGATGCGGCCACCGGCGAGCACGTGGACGAAGTCCGGCTCGATGTAGTCGAGCAGGCGCTGGTAATGGGTGACGATCACGAAGGAACGATCCGGCGAGCGCAAGGCGTTGACGCCTTCGGCCACCTGCTTCAGCGCATCGATGTCGAGGCCGGAGTCGGTTTCGTCGAGGATGGCCAGCTTCGGTTCGAGCACGGCCATCTGGAAGATCTCGTTACGCTTCTTTTCGCCACCGGAGAAACCTTCGTTGACCGCGCGATGCAGCAGTTCGTCGGAAATCTGCATCACCTTCAGTTTCTCGCGCACCAGCTTGAGGAATCGCATGGAGTCCAGCTCGGCTTCGCCACGGAACTTCCGCTGCGCGTTGAGCGCGGCACGCAGGAAGTAGGTGTTGTTCACGCCGGGGATTTCGACCGGGTACTGGAAGGCGAGGAAGATGCCGACGGCGGCCCGCTCTTCCGGTTCCAGCGCGAGAAGGTCGCGGCCGTCGAAGGTGACGGAACCTTCGGTCACCTCGTAGCCGTCGCGTCCCGCGAGCACGTTGCCGAGCGTGGACTTGCCCGCGCCGTTCGGCCCCATGATGGCGTGCACCTCGCCGGGCTTCACGGCGAGCGAAAGGCCTTTGAGGATCTCCTTGCCCTCGACGCGGGCATGGAGGTTGTCGATCTTGAGCATGTGCATGGCGGTGCTGTCCAATCAGGGCGTGAGGTGCGAGAGCGCGTCGAGCGCGTCGTCGCGGCGATCCCAGGGCACGAAGATGTGGTCGTGCAGGAACGCGGATACGGGGTTGCAGGGAATGCCGCGCTTGGCCAGCGCGGCGGATACGGCGGCCATCATGCCGACGGCGGTGAGGCTGGATTGCACGCGCAACGTGATGCGCGCCCAGAGCAGGCGGTCGCCCTGCGCATCGTCGCCGTCGACATCCACGATCAGCGTCGTGCCCTCGGCTTCGCGGAACATCATCAGCGCGTCGGCCAGGCGCGTCCGCGCCTTCTCGTGCGAAACATGGAGGAAGCGCTTGGGGATCGGGTCGACCTCGGGGTCCAGCGCGGCGAGCAGCGCGCGCAGGTCGGTCAGGCCCGGTGCGGAACCGGCGATACCCATCGTCAGCCCACCGCGCCTTCGAGGGAGACCTCGAGCAGCTTCTTGGCCTCGACGGCGAATTCCATCGGCAGTTCGCGGAACACCTGCTTGCAGAAGCCGTCGACGATCATCGACACGGCGTCTTCCTCGCCGATGCCGCGCGAGAGGCAATAGAACAGCTGGTCGTCGGAGATCTTCGAGGTGGTGGCCTCGTGCTCGACGATCGCGTTCGGATTCTTCACTTCCATGTACGGGAAGGTATGCGCGCCGCACTTCTTGCCGATGAGCAGCGAATCGCACTGGGTGTAGTTGCGCGCACCATCGGCACCCTTCTCGATCTTCACCAGGCCGCGGTAGCTGTTCGAACTGCGGCCGGCGCTGATGCCCTTGGCGACGATCTTCGACTTGGTGCCCTTGCCGATGTGGATCATCTTGGTGCCGGTATCGGCCTGCTGGCGGTGGTGCGTGAGCGCCACGGAATAGAACTCGCCCACCGATCGGTCGCCGCGCAGCACGCAGCTGGGATACTTCCAGGTGATCGCGGAGCCGGTCTCCACCTGGGTCCAGGAGATCTTCGAATCCGCGCCACGGCAATCGCCGCGCTTGGTCACGAAGTTGTAGATGCCGCCGACGCCGTTCTCGTCGCCGGGGTACCAGTTCTGCACGGTGGAATATTTGATCTGGGCCCGCTCCAGCGCGACCAGTTCGACCACCGCGGCATGCAGCTGGTTCTCGTCGCGCATGGGCGCGGTGCAGCCTTCCAGGTACGACACATAGGCGTCGTCCTCGGCCACGATGAGCGTGCGCTCGAACTGCCCGGTGTTGATCGCATTGATGCGGAAGTAGGTGGACAACTCCATCGGGCAACGCACGCCCTTGGGGATGAACACGAAGCTGCCGTCGGAGAACACGGCCGAGTTCAGCGCGGCGAAGTAGTTGTCGCCCGTGGGCACGACGCTGCCGAGGTACTGGCGCACGAGGTCGCCGTGCTCGCGGATCGCCTCGGACATCGAACAGAAGATCACGCCGGCCTCGGCCAGCTCCTTGCGGAAGGTGGTACCCACCGACACCGAGTCGAACACGGCGTCCACGGCGACGCCGGCCAGCTTGGCCCGCTCGTGCAAGGGCACGCCGAGTTTCTCGTAGGTCTCGAGCAGCTTGGGGTCGACCTCGTCCAGCGACTTCGGGCCGGCCTTCGGGGCCGAGTAGTAGCTGACCGCCTGGTAGTCGATCGGTGCGATGTCGAGCTTCGCCCAGTCCGGCTCCGGCATGGTCAGCCAGTGGCGGTACGCGGCGAGGCGCCACTCGGTCATCCACTCGGGCTCCTGCTTGATCGCGGAGAGCTGGCGGACGATGTCCTCGCTCAGGCCGGGAGGCAGGCTGGTGGATTCGATGTCGGTGACGAAACCGGCTTCGTAGCGGCGGTTGAGGGCCGCTTCGACTTCGGCGTTGTCGCGCACCGGGGCTGCCACGTCGCGTGTCATGTTCTCACTCTCGTTCATGCGTTTGCCTGTGCGGCCTGGGCCGCATCCTTGGCCGGCGCCACGGGGCGCCCGGCCAGCATCTGTGCCAGGGTCATGGAACGCAGCACGCCGTCGATGGCCCCGGAGACCGACCGCCAGCTGTCGCTGACACCGCACTGGGACTGCCGGTCGCAATGGCCCTGGGCCACGCTGCATTCGGTCATGCCGATCGGACCTTCCATCGCCTCGACGATGTCGGCGAGGCTGATCGCCTCGGCCGGACGGGCGAGGCGGTAACCGCCGTTGACCCCACGAAACGACTCCACCAGCCCGGCGTGCCCCAGCAGCTTCAGCAGCTTCGAGACCGTCGGCAGCTCCAGGCGCGCCTCTTCGGCGATCTGGGCGGTGCTCAGAACGTCGGCGGGATGCGCGGCGATGCAGGTCATCACCACGGTCGCGTAATCGGTCAATCGGCTGACACGGAGCATGGGGAGGGGATGTCGTCAATACCGGACCAAAATGGTACTGATTTATGGCGGGCAACGCAATGTCGGAAGGCGAACAGGGCCACCCTTCGAGAGGAAATTACCAGTGCCAGCCCTTGTGGAAGTCCTGGTGAGCGCCGTTGTGGGAGCCGACTTTGTCGGCGATCCCGCGGCAGCGGGCCAGTTCGAGGCGAGCACCCATCGCCGACAAAGTCGGCTCCCACAAAGGCGCTTTTATGGTGCAATTTGTCGCACCTTCATGGTGCGTCCGATCATTGCCGAGGTCACCGTCGCAAGCCGCTGCCGCGCCGCACAACGCGTGCAGCCGCTCGCGCCCCACTGGCACGCATCCTGCTCTCCCTCCGGCAGGCCAATCGAAGGGGAAGCGCGCTCCATGAAGTGGATCAACGCGATCATCAAGCCGTTCACGCTGGACGACGTCCGCGAAGCCCTCTCCGAAGTCGGGGTGCAGGGGATGACGGTGACCGAGGTGAAGGGCTTCGGCCGGCAGCACGGGCACACGGAGCTCTACCGCGGCGCCGAGTACGTCGTGGATTTCCTGCCCAAGCTGAAAATCGAGATCGCCGTGACCGACGAGCAGTTGGAGCGGGCCATCGAGGCGATCACCAACGCCGCCCGCACGGGCAAGATCGGCGACGGCAAGATCTTCGTCATCGACCTGGAACAGGCCATTCGTATCCGCACCCAGGAGGTCGACGCCGATGCGCTCTGATGTCATCCGCAAAGCCCTCGCGCCGGCACTCGTCGCCGCCCTCCTCCCCTGTAGCGCCCTCGCCCAGGCAGCCGCTCCAGCGAAACTCGATTCCGGCGACACCGCCTGGATGCTCACCGCCACGATGCTCGTGCTGCTGATGACCATCCCGGGCCTCGCCTTGTTCTACGGCGGCATGGTCCGGGCGAAGAACCTGCTCTCCGTGCTGATGCAGTGCTTCGCCATCACCGCGCTGGTCACCGTCCTGTGGGTGGTCTACGGCTACTCGGTCGCGTTCGACACCACCGGCATGACCGCGGGAACGACCAACCTGCATTCCTTCGTCGGCGGCCTGGGCCACGCCATGCTGGCCGGCCTCAAGCCCGGCAGCCTCTACAACACGATTCCGGAAGCGGTCTTCGTGATGTTCCAGATGACCTTCGCGATCATCACGCCGGCACTCATCGTCGGCGCGATCGCCGAACGCATGAAGTTCTCCGCGCTGCTCGTGTTCACCGCGCTGTGGTTCACGCTGGTCTACCTGCCGATCGCACACATGGTGTGGGGTGGCCCGGGCTCCTTCCTGGGCGACCTCGGCGTGCTCGACTTCGCCGGCGGCACGGTGGTGCACATCAACGCGGGCATCGCGGGCCTGGTGGGATGCCTCGTGATCGGCAAGCGCCGCGGTTATCCGTCCACGCCGATGCCGCCGCACAACCTCGGCTATACGCTGGTCGGCGCGAGCATGCTCTGGCTCGGCTGGTTCGGCTTCAACGCCGGCTCCGCGGTCGCCGCCAACGGCAGCGCCGGCATGGCGATGCTGGTGACGCAGATCGCGACGGCCGCCGCGGCGATCGGCTGGACGGCCATCGAGTGGATCACCCATCGCCGCCCCAGCGTGCTCGGCATCGCCTCCGGTGCCGTCGCCGGGCTCGTCGCCATCACGCCCGCCGCCGGCACGTGCGGCCCCGGCGCAGCGCTGGTGCTCGGCCTCGTCGCGGGTATCGTCTGCTTCTTCTGCGCCACTCGTCTCAAGCGCAAGTTCGGTTATGACGACTCGCTCGACGTCTTCGGCGTCCACGCCATCGCCGGCATCATCGGCGCATTGCTCACCGGTCCGTTCGCGGCCCCCGCACTCGGCGGGTTCGGCACGGTGACCGACCTCGGCCTGCAATTGTGGATCCAGTTCAAGGGCGTGGCCTTCACCGTCGTCTACAGCGCCGTGCTGAGCTACGCGATCTTCAAGGGCATCGCCGTGACGATGGGCCTGCGCGTGGATGAAGAGCAGGAACAGGTGGGCCTGGACATCGCGCTGCATGAGGAGCGCGGTTACAACTTGTCGTGAGTTGCCCCCGGGTGGGAAGCGGCCTTGGCCGCGATCGGGTGTTCGGCAAGAACCGATCGCGGCCAAGGCGGCTTCCCACCCTTCCTACCCTCACCACCCTTCCCCCACCACCCCTCCTACCCATCTCACTCTTACCACTGAAGTGGGGTGGGTTACGGGCGGACGGCGGTTACTTCGATTTCGACGAGGAAGTTCGGGCTTGCCAGTGCGGCCACCTGCATCGCCGAGCGCGATGGCAGGTTCGGTTGCGCCGCGGTGCCGAAGAACTGCGTGTAGCCTGCCATGAAGCCGGCGAAATCCATCTTGCCGCCCTTGGCGGGATCGCCGACCAGGAAGACCTGCATCTTCACCACGTCGCCCATCGACAAGCCCATGCCCTTCAGCTGCTTCTCGATCGAGGTCAGCACGCCGACGGTCTGTGTCTTCGTGTCGCCATAAGCCTGCGGACTGTCCTTCGGGACATTCGCATCGGCCACCGGCGGTACCACGCCGCTCAGGAAGACGAGTGTCTTGCCCGCGGGGATTTCCACCGCGGCGGAAATGGGAAACGTGCTGTTCGGGATCTTGTGCCGTACGACGTCGGCGGCGAGCGCGGGCGTGGTGGTGGTGGTGGCGGCCAGCAGCGATGCGATCAAGATTGGCTTGAGCATGGGTCAGTTGTCCTCGTCGGTGGGAGCGGCAGGGGGACGGAACGGCTTCACGTCATCGGGCTTCAAGGTGTCCGTGTACGCGTTGCCGAAGTGGCTGCGCACATAGTTGACCACGTCCGCGACCTGGGCGTCCGACAGCAGGGGGCCGAAAGCCGGCATGGCGCCACGGCCGTTCATCACCATCACGACCGGGTAAGCCGCCGAGGCGAGCTTGGGGTTGCTCGCCAGCGCCGGATAATGGCCCGCGCCGACGGCACCCTTCGCGTCCGCCATGTGGCAGCCCTGACAGATGTGCGTGAAGATCTGCTGGCCGGTGGCGTGCGGAGCCTCCTTGGCATCGATGAAATCCGCGTCGGTCTTTTGCGCCAGCGCGAGGCCGGGCGTTGCGAGCAAGGCGATCGCAAGGATGATCGTTTTCATGCGTGACCTCCGGCCCGGGCCCGCTGGTGCAGGGCATCGATCGCGGACAGCGACGAAAGGATGGCGCCCTCCTGCCAGGCCGGCAGGTACGACGCGTGCTCTCCCGCCAGGATGATACGGCCGTCCATCGAGCAGATGTCCGCGTAGTGTTTTTCGCGCAAGGCATCGGTCCACCAGCCGAAACAGCCGAGGGTGAACGGGGAACGGTGCCAGGCCACGGCCATGCCGTTCTCGAATGCCGCCGTGTATTGCGGATGGATTCGCGCGCCATATTCGACGGCCTTGCGGATACGCGCCGCCGGGTCGAGCGAGGTGAATTCGTAGGCTTCGGTGAAGAAGGTATATGAACCGAGCAACACGCCTTTCTTCGTGCCGATGCCGTGGCTCGGATAGGAGATCATCCCGATGGGGAGATCGGTGCTCGTGATGCCGCCGTAGATCGCCTCGTCCTCTTCCCAGAACCGTCGCTTGAACTGCAAACCGATTTTCGACGACGCCATATAGGGCACCGCGGAAATCGCCGCCGCCTTCGCCGCCGATACCTGGATCGGAATCTGGCTGAGGATGGACAGCGGGATCGTGCACACGCACCAGTCCGCCTTCGCCTGCCGCGGGGCACCGGGCGTCGTCGTGTCCTCGTAGGTCACGGTCACGCCGTGGCCGTCCTGCGCGATGCCGGTCACCTTCGCGTTGTAGCGGATCACGTTGCCGCCGATCTCGCGCACGAAGGCCTTGCCGATCGCGTCCATGCCTCCTACCGGTTGCATGAGCGTGGTCTGGTACTCGTAGAGTTCGCTCATGCCCAGCGCCTTCCACAGGCGGCCGTTGAGCATGTCGGAGAGTCCGACCGGCGCGGAGAATGCGGGCTTGCCATCCGGACCACCCCCGGCGTCTTTCGCATAACCGCGGTGTTCACTGCTTTCACGCCCGGCGGCATAGCGGTATTTGCGGTCGAGCCCGCCGAAGTCACGCATCGCCTCGAGCAGGATCTCACGATCCTCGCGGCTCACCAGGTCGTCCAGCCGGCCCTTCCCCGCCGCCTTCGCAAGCAACTCGGCCACGCCGCCGTGGAAGTCCGCCTGCACCTCGCGCAGACGCTGCGGCTTGCCGCCGAATGCGTCCTTCCCGTGGATGTAGGCGTTGTGATTCACCTGCACGAAGGGTTCGAGCGGGACGCCGAACCGGCGGCAGTAATCGAGCACGCCGTGGTGGTGGTACGGAATCCTCCACGGCCCGGGATTGAAGTATTGCCCTTCGTCGAAGCGGCATACCTGCTGGTGGCCGCCCAGTTCGGTATAGACGTCGCCGCCGCGGAGCGTCCAGTTACGGCCGCCCGGCCTCGCGTTGTATTCCAGGACCTGCACCGTATATCCGGCCTTGCCCAGTTCGTACGCAGCGACGAGGCCAGCCAGGCCCGCGCCCAACACCAGCACGTTGCCACGTCCGGTACCTTGCAACGGTGGTGGTCGTCGGTACGGGGACTCGGCGGCGAAGCCGAGGTTGGTCATCGCCTGGTACATGAGCGCGCCGCCACCGGCGATACCGATCATCCGCAGGAGATCGCGTCGCGTCATGGACGCGCTTCCACAGTCGTTTTCCACCTACCCGTCCCCCGATAGAAACCCCTGGGTTCCTAGATAACCATACGCTGCACTGCACCACAAGAATCGGATGATATGCACCATGGCGGTGCTATGACAGCGCGCGGCAAAGGCTCTAAGCTGACCGGCGGTATCGTCCTCGCAGAATGTCCATGACCGCCTCCGACCGCTCCGCCCTCCGCCTCGCCTGGGCCCGACACGCCACGGGCGACACCACGCTCGCACTCGAGCCCGCCTCCGCCGATGCAAGCTTTCGCAGCTACTGGCGTGGATATGTCGACGGCCAGCCGGTGATCGTGATGGATTCGCCGCCGGAAAAGGAAAACCCTGCACCGTGGGTGGAGATCGGCGAGCGCCTCGCACGCGCCGGCCTTCACGTACCGAAAGTGATGGTGGCCGATCTCGAACAGGGCTTCCTGCTCATCGAGGATCTCGGCACGCGAACCTATCTTCCCGAACTGAACGACGCGAGCGTGGATGCGTTATACGGCGATGCGCTGGATGCGCTGCTACGCATGCAAGCGCACGTCGATACACAGGGCCTGCCTTCCTTCGACCATGCGTGGCAGACGATGGAACTGGAGATCATGCCTTCCTGGTTCCTGGAGAGACACCTGGGCGTGACCCTGGCATGCGGCGAATGGGACGTCGTGGAAAACGCCTTCACGGCCATCATGCATGTCATCGCGGAGCAACCGCGCGCCTTCATGCATCGCGATTATCACAGCCGCAACCTGCTGGTCACCGAGGAACGGTCGCCCGGCATCATCGATTTCCAGGGTGCGATGTCGGGGCCGATCACCTACGATCTCGCTTCGCTGCTGCGCGATGCGTACATCGTCTGGGACAACGAGCGTGTCGAAGGCTGGGTCGAGGCCTACCGCCTGCGCCTGCTCGACGCGCGGCTGTTGGACGAGACCGTCGACACCGACCGTTTCCGCCGCTGGTTCGATCTCACCGGCCTGCAACGCCACATCAAGATCCTCGGCCTGTTCTGCCGGCTCTGCTATCGCGACGGAAAACCGGGTTACCTCGACGACCTTCCGCGGGTGCTCCGTTACGTGCTCGACACCGCACGGCGCCATGCCGACACCGCACCGCTGGCCGACCTCATCGAGGCGATGGTCGGCGATCGCGACCTGCGCGTCGCGGTGATTGCATGAGGCACGCGTTGATCCTCGCCGCAGGCCTGGGCGAACGCATGCGTCCGCTCACGGAGCACACTCCCAAGCCCTTGCTCGAGGTGAACGGCAAGCCGCTCATCGTGCACCATATCGAGAAGCTCGCCGCCGCGGACGTGCGCTATATCGTCGTCAACACCTCGCACCTCGCGGACCGCTTTCCGGAAGCGCTCGGTGACGGATCGCGCTGGGGCGTGCGTCTCCGCTATTCGTACGAGGGACCCGTGCCACTGGAAACCGGCGGCGGCATGCTCAAGGCATTGCCGCTGCTCGGGCCCGAGCCTTTCATCGTGGTGAGCGCGGATATCTGGAGCGACGTCGACTACGCGGCACTCCCCCGTGAACCGCGGGGCCTGGCCCACCTGGTGATGGTGCCGAATCCCGGCTTCCATCCCCTCGGCGATTTCGCCCTGGCGGCGGGACAGCTTTACGAGGGCGACGGTCCGGCGGGCGCGGAGCGCCTCACCTTCGGCAATGTCGGCGTGTATCGTCGCGAGATCGTCGAAGGAGAATCACCGGGACGATTCAAGCTGTTGCCGATGTATCGGCGAGCCATCGCCGCCGGAAGCCTCACCGGCGAACGGCATGATGGCTTCTGGCGTAACGTCGGCACGCCGGCGCAACTGGATGAACTGCGCCACGTGCTTACGGCAGCCTAGCGGCTACTGGACTGTATCGACACCGAGTTCGCGCAATCGTTCGTGGCCCAGGGCGAACGCTTCGTTGAATGCGCTCGTGATGTCGATGAAATCGTTCGTGCCGGTGCTGGCTTCGATTTCCTCGCCGATGTGATCGAGAATCCGGTAACTGCTGCGGTAGACCTGCTCACCGGCGTTGTCGTATTTCACCGCCTTGGCCACCACTCTGTACTTACTGTGATTTTCCACTGCGCTTCCCTCCCCTATGCGTCGATACTGCCGGGGTAACATGACCGTTGCAAGCGACTTCGACAGCGGAATGGGTTCAGCGTTCCCGTTCACCTCAGCCCGGCGAATGCAGATTGGGCACCGCGGGCAGGCTGGGCTCCGTGGCCACGTCCGACGAAAGCGCCGCCCGCGCCGCTTCACGTGTCATCACCACGATACTGATGCGCCGATTGCTCGCCGCCGCGGGGTTTGCCCTGTCGAACGGCACGGAAGCGGCCAGGCCCACCACGCGTGCGACCTTGTCCGGCTGCATGCCACCCTCGATCAGGGTGCGGCGCGCGGCGTTGGCGCGGTCGGCGGAGAGTTCCCAATTGCCATAGGCGCTGTCCGCGCGGATATAGGGCGCGCTGTCGGTATGGCCCGATATGCTGATCTGGTTCGGAACCTGGTTCACGAAGCCGGCCAGCTCATGCAGGATCTGCACGGTGTAGGACTTCAGTGCACCGCTGCCCGTGTCGAACATCGGCCGGTTCTTCCTGTCGACGATCTGGATGCGCAAGCCTTCCGAGGTGATGTCGAGCAATAACTGGTCCTTGTAGGGCGCCATCGCCTGGCTCTTGGCGATCGCTTCGTTCAGGTCCTTCATGAGCTGTTCGAGGCGGCGCTTTTCCTGCGCCTTGGCCAGCTTGTCGACCTCGCTCTCCGCCGGCTTGGCGAAGGCTTGCTGGTCGCCCGGGCCCTTGGGCAGTTCCAGTGCGCCACCCAGCTTGATCATGCTGGTGCTGGCGCCGCCCGGTCCCATCTTGCCCGAGGGCGCCATGGTCGACTGGCCCTGGGTCATGCTCGGGTTCTTGAAGTATTCCGAGATGGCGGCGCGCTGCTGCTTGGTGCCCGCGCCGACCAGCCACATGACCAGGAAGAACGCCATCATCGCGGTGACGAAGTCCGCGTAGGCGACTTTCCAGACGCCTCCGTGATGGGCATGACCGCCCTTTTTCCGCCTGCGGACGACGATGATCTGTTTCAGGTCGCTCATGCTGGCTTACCGAACGGCCTTGAGGTGCGCCTCGAGGTCCTGGAAGGTCGGGCGGGTGCCCGAATGCAACGACTTGCGCGCGAACTCGACCGACACCATCGGGTTATAGCCGCGCAGGTTGGCGAGCAAGGCCACCTTCACGCATTCGAACGCCTTGCCGTCGGTGCCGACGCGCGCTTCCATCGCGGCCGCCAGCGGACCGACGAAGCCATAGGACAGCAGGATGCCGAGGAAGGTACCGACCAGCGCCCCCGCGATATGCTGGCCGATGACGACGGCGTCGCCATCGATCGATTTCATGGTGATGACGATGCCGAGCACGGCCGCGACGATGCCGAAGCCGGGCAGCGCGTCGGCCATCTTCTGCACCGCCAACGCCGGTACCAGCGCTTCGTGGTGATGCGTTTCCAACTCGACGTCGAGCAGTTGCTCGAGCTCGTGCGGGTCCATGCTGCCGCCCACGATGAGGCGCAGGCAGTCGGTGATGAAGTCGATGAGGTGGTGCTCGGCGATCAACCGCGGATACGCGCCGAACAACGAGCTGGCCGCCGGTTCCTCGATATGCGCCTCCATGCCCAGCTGCCCTTCCTTGCGCATCTTCACGAAGATGTCGTACAGCAGCGACAGGAGATCCACGTAATCCTGCCTGCGGTACTTCGGACCCTTGAACAGGGCGACGGTATCGCGACCGGCCGCCTTGACGACGTCCATCGAATTGCTGCTGATGAAGGCGCCGAACGCCGCGCCGAAAATGATGAGCAACTCGTACGGTTGCCACAGCGCGGCCATCTCGCCGTGCGAGAGCACATAGCCGCCCAGTACCGAGACCAGGACGATAATCGAACCGATGATGACCAACATGACTTCACTTCCTTCCCAGTCCCTTGCTGTATCGGCCGATCCGTCGGCAAATTGAGGAACGCGGTCACGTTTTTCGCAGGTTTCACTCGTCCAGGGCGAAGGGTCCGGGATAGCGGGGGAAAACCAGGCGGATGCGCGTGCCGACGCCGGTCTCGCTCTCGATCTCGATCGCCCCACCCGCCTGCGCCACCATCCCGTAGACCTGGGCGAGGCCAAGACCGGAACCGCCCTCCTTGGTGGTGAAATAGGGCTCGAACAGGCGCTGGCGCACTTCCTCCGCCATGCCCCCACCCGTATCCGCCACGCTGACGAAGACCTGGCGCAAACCACCGGCTTCGTGGGCGAGTCCGGGCAGGCGTTCATCGCCGACGCGCTCGCCGACCTCCATCACGATGTTCCCGAAGCCCCCCATCGCGTCGCGCGCGTTCAGGCACACATTCATCAATGCCTGTTCCACGCCGTGGCGATCCAGCCACACGGGCAACGGGCCCGGCTGACGAAGCACCTCGATCCCCACGCGGCCGCCCAGGCCATGCCGGGCGAAATCCGCGAAAGCCATGACCAGGTCGCCGAGGTCGACCGCCTCCGGCTGGGCGTACTGGTTGCGCGCGAAGGCCAGCAGGCGCCGGGTCAACGCCGTGGCGTGCCTCGCCCCTTCCACCGCATACGTGATCATCCGGCGATGCCGGGGCGACAGTTCATCCGAGTCGTCCTGCAGGCCTGAGAGACTGACGATCACCGTCTGCAGCATGTTGTTGAAGTCGTGCGCGACCCCGCTCACCAGCTGGCCGATGGCCTGCTGCTTCTGGGCCTGGCGCGCGCCCGCCTCGGCCAGGTCGCGCGCACGGTTGGCCAGGTCCAGTTGTTCGCGGACGCCGGCGAGCCGGCTTTCGGCGTCGCGCCTCGCCCCATGCTCGGTCTCCAATCGTTCCAGCAAGGTGCCGTACTGCGTCGTGGCCGAGACCGACCGCGCCACGGTCTCGTTGAGCCGCTCCTGGAGCAACTCGATGATGGCTTCCAGGGCGGCCTGGAGTTCCACGCGCTCGGTCACGTCCCGGCTGATGACGATGAAATGGTCGAGGACATCGCCGGCCACGACCGGGGCCACCATGACCTCCCACCATCGGGAAGGCCCGTCTCCGGTTCTGCGTGCACTGACGAAGTCGACCCTTTCGCCCGCCCCGGCCCGGTCCAACACGCCGGTGACCATGTCGCGCGCCTCCGCGGGCCACAGGTCGAGCCAGCGCATCCCGACCAGTCGATCGGTACCTTCGGGAGCCAGCGCGGCGCAACCCAAACCCGCCACGAAGCGAATGACGCCATCGCGGTCGAGTTCCTTCATGCAGTCGGAGGATGCCTCGACGAACTGCCTGTAGCGCCCGTCCCCTTCGCTCATGTTATGTCGCTACCCCTCGTCGCCCGTCGGTATCACGCGCTGCGTGACGGCCCGCTGTCAAGTTGGACAAGCGGCAGGGAGCCCAGGGACTCACACGTCGTCATCGAAGCCGGTCTCGCCTTCGGCGAACACCGGCGCACCGTCCTCTTCGACACCCAGGACCAGGCCCAACGCCTTCTCCGCCGCCGCGGCGGCACTGTCCTCATCCCGGAAGCTGCGGTTCTCGTAGACGGCGAAATAGCTTGGAAAGCTACCGTCGGCCGGATGCGCGGACAGAAGCGCGGTGTATCGGGAGCCCTCGCGGGTGGCGCCGCTGCGCAATGTGAAGCCGGGAAATTCGCGTTCTGCCATGGATCGGACCTCGAAGGGGAACGAAAGTCTAGCGTAGCCGGGCGGTTGCCAGCGCTCTTGCATGGAACTCCTTATGAGTCAAGGAATTCGTTCAGGAAATCGGCACTTGCTCCCATGGAAGTTTGTAGGGTATTTCCTACAACAAGCGCCTCACCTATCGATGCACGAGGGCGCGATTCAGGGGAAAACAGGGGCAGTACAACATGAACGTCATCACCACCACGTCGCCGTCGCGGCGCCTTGCGTGGACCGTCGCCACCGTACTCGCGCTTGCCGGCATCGTCGGCTTGGCACTCGCGCCACGGGTGGCACTCGCCATCCCGCGTACGGCGATCCAGATGGTCTACGCCTGGCTTTGCGCGTCGCTCGTGGGCTCCGCCTACGTCGTGGTCACACTGGCCAACGACGCGGAAGGCGCCACCGAGGATAGCGACGATTTCTGATCTCAGGGATGGGGTATGACCAAGAAAGGAGCCCGCCATGCGGGCTCTTTTTTTTTGCGTTCGCCCCCAACCCTGGTGGAAAGCCGACCTTGGTGGGAGCCGACTTTTGTGGGAGCCGACCTTGTCGGCGATCCCGCGGCAGCGGGCCAGTTTCTTCTGCATGGCTCGGCTTCGCCCTCGCGTTGGGGTGTGCGAGCAGAGCCGTCGGCCGCCACCCTCGTCGCTCCGGTTCCACCGTCGCTCGGGAAAGGGTGCCGCTTGCGCG
>NZ_JBFUPQ010000023.1:0-35020 GCF_041360655.1 Luteibacter sp. RCC_6_2
GGCCGCGCAGCGGCTTCCTTTCCCGAGCGACGGTGTAACCGGAGCGACGAGGGTGGCGGCCGACGGCTCTGCCCCACACCCCAACGCGAGGGCGAAGCCGAGCCCACAACGCCAAACATAAAAAAAGCCCCGCGCATTCGCGCGGGGCTTTCATGGCACCAATGTCGAGGCGATCACGCCGCGATTTCGACGCCGGACGCCTGGGCCCCCTTCGGCCCATTGGTCACTTCGAACTTCACACGCTGGCCTTCCTGAAGGCTACGGAACCCCTTGGAGTTGATCGCAGAAAAGTGGACGAACACGTCCTCCCCACCGTCCTCGGGCGCGATGAAACCGAAACCCTTGGCATCGTTGAACCACTTGACCGTACCGAAACGCATTGCGGAAACCTCTGGACATGGACTGGAAGCACCCGGATGGCGAGGCGTTCCCCATGGATCCCCTTGGCCTGCCCCCGCGGCGCGCACAAAGTATCATCATGTTTTAGACCAAAGCGCAACTGGGAGGCTTTCCCGTCAGGCGTCCGCCAACAGGCGTCCGAGGATCGGCGGTACGTTCGCGGTCGCCGCCGCGAGGTGGGCGAAGATCTCCTCGATGCTTATTTCCGCTTCGTCACCGGCGCCCGCCGCGTAGTTGGCCACCAGGGCGAGGCAGGCGAATTCCAGGTCGAGTTCGCGTGCGAGCGCCGCTTCCGGCATGCCGGTCATGCCGACCAGGTCGCAGCCGTCGCGCTTCATGCGCGCGATCTCCGCCCGGGTTTCCAGTCGCGGCCCCTGGGTGATGCCATGCACGCCGCCGTCGATGATCGCCAGGCCTTCCGCACGCGCGGCGGCCACGATCGCCTGGCGCAGGCTCTGCGTGTAGGGCTCGCTGAAATCGATGTGACGCACTTCCGCGCCATCGACATCGTTGAAGCTGGTGTAGCGGCCGTGGGTGTAGTCGATGATCTGGTCCGGCACCACGAGGGTGCGCGGGCCCATGTCGTCACGGATGCCGCCCACCGCGTTCACGGCCACGACGCGGCGTGCGCCGAGCGAATGCAATGCCCAGAGGTTCGCCCGGTAATTCACCCGGTGCGGCGGCAACGTGTGGCTCTCGCCGTGGCGGGCGAGGAAGGCGAGACGCTTGCCACGGAAGTCGCCGGTCACGACGTCGCCGGAGGCCGGGCCGAAGGGCGTCTCGACGCGTTGGCGTTCGACATTCTCCAGGCCCTCGAAGGCATACAGGCCACTACCGCCGATGACGGCGAGATCGATACTCATCGGCGTCAGTCCTTCAGCGCGTAGATGGCCGGCAGGTTGCGCGCCTGCTCGTGGTAATCCATGCCGTAACCGAACACGTAGCGATCGGGAAGGTCCACGCCGTTGAAGTCGGCCTCGATGCCGTGCGCGCGTCGGCCATGCAGTTTCGTGCAGAGCACGGCCAGCAAGACGCGCGATGCCCCCATGTCGAGGCAGGCATCGCGCACTGCCTTCAACGTGTGGCCTTCGTCGAGGATGTCGTCCACCAGCAACACGGTACGGCCGTTCAACGGCACCTCGGGGCGACGCAGCCAGTGCAGGTCGCTTCCACTGGTCTCGCCGCGGTAACGGGTGGCGTGGACGTAGTCGAACTCGAGGTCGGTCCTGACCGATAACGCCAGCTGGCCGGCGAAGACCAACGCGCCATGCATCACGGTAAGGAAGACGGGACGTTCGCCGGCGAGGGCGATGTCGATCTCCTTGCCCATGCGGGCGATTTCGATATCGAGCTGTTCACGGGTGAACAGGATGTCCGAGCGCGCGAGCGCGTCGTCGAGCGAAGCGGCGGTCATGGGTAGTCAGGGCTCCAGGGCGGTCACGCGCGCGATGAACCGGTCGCGTTGGGGATTGTCGACGAGGCCTTCCCAGGTCGAACCGATCGCGCCACGCAAGGGTGCGATGCGTTCGGCCGGCGATGGGTGGCGGCCTTGGACCGCCGCGATCGCCTCGGGAACGACGTCGGGAAAGCAGGCGAGCACGAGGTCGCAGCCCGCATCGAGGTTAGCGGTCACGCGTGCGGCGATGCCGCCGACGCCGCCGGCCGCGGCCATGCTGATGTCGTCGCCGAACACGCAGCCGCGAAAACCGAGTTCGCCACGCAGGATGTCCTCGATCCAGATGCGTGAATAACCCGCGGGCCGATCGTCGACGGCGGGGTATTTCACATGCGCGGCCATGACGGCTTCCGCGCGCGCTTCCATGCCGGCCACGAAGGGCAGCAGGTCGTCGCGCAGGATCTCGTCCTTGCCGCGCGGATCGACGGCGACGGATTCGTGGGTGTCTTCCTTGACCGATCCGTGGCCGGGAAAATGTTTCAGCACGGCCGCCATGCCGCCCAGGTGCATGCCGCGCACATAGGCCTGCACGAGTTCCGCGGCGATGGCCGGATCGGCGTGGAAGGCGCGGTTGCCGATGGCCGCGCTGCCGCGTTCGAGATCGGCCACCGGCGCGAAGCTGAAATCGACGCCGATGGCGCGCATTTCGCTGGCCATGATCCACGCGTGTTCCTCGGCGCGGTTCACCGCCTCGACGGGATCGCTCTCGTACAACGCGCCGATCGCGGCGAGTGGCGGCAGTCGCGTGAACCCGTCGCGAAAGCGCTGCACGCGCCCTCCTTCCTGGTCGACGCAGACGAGGAAGTCGTCACCGGCGACGTCGCGGATGGAGTCGATCAAGGCCGTGACCTGTTCGCGCGAACGGAAGTTGCGTGAGAACAGGATCGCCCCGACCACGCCTGGCGCGGTGAGCCGGCCGTGTTCGTGCGCGGCCAGTTCGGTACCGGCAAGGCCGATGATCAGCATGCGGTGTCCTCCTTCCCTTCCCGCTCGGCGGCCGACCATGTCGCATAGGGCCGGCCGATCAGGTTGACGTTGTAATAGCGGGTCTGTTCGCTCACTTCGATGCCGAGCCAGTCCGGTCGCGGATACGCCGCATCGACCGAAGCCAGTTCCACTTCCGCGACGAACAGCCCGGCGTTGTCGCCCAGGAACTCGTCGATTTCGAAATGTGCGCCATCGAGCATGACATGGTGACGAATCTTTTCGAGCACGCCGTCGGACAGCTCGTGGAGCAGATGCTCCGCATCGGCGAGCGGAATGGCGTATTCGAACTCGTGCCGTTCGATACCGAGCGTGGCCGACTTGATGTTGAGCCATGCCGTGTCACCGGCGATGCGCACGCGCACCGAACACTTCGCCTGCCCGGCGGCGATGGCGGCGGCATTGACGAGGTAACCCTGCGCCATGCGCTCGCTGCGCTCCACGAGGGAACGCCAACCGTCGTTCGCGAGGAGGAACTTGCGTTCGATTTCGACGCCCATGGGTTCCCGTCCGTCAGCCGCGCTCGAACAGCGCGATGGATTCGACATGCGCGGTGTGCGGGAACATGTCCATGACACCGGCCGACACGAGTTTGAAGCCGTGCTTCTGCACGAGGATACCCGCGTCGCGCGCCAGCGAGCCGGGGTGGCACGATACGTAGACGACGCGCGAGGTGCCCTTGCGGGGAAGGTATTCCAGCACCTTGTCGGCACCGGCACGGGGCGGATCGAGCAGGATCTTGTCCCACGACTGCGTGGCCCACGGCGCATCGCGCTGGTCTTCGAAAAGATTGGCGACGCGGAACGAGGCGTTACCTAGGCCATTGCGGGCGGCATTGGCCGCCGCGCGTTCGACCAGGCCATGTTCGCCTTCCACGCCGACCACTTCCGCGGCGTGCCGGGCGATCGGCAAGGTGAAATTGCCGAGGCCGCAGAACAGGTCGAGCACCCGGTCCGCGGGCTGCAGGTCGAGCAGTTCCAGCGTGCGCGCGAGCATGCGCTGGTTCATGCCGGCATTCACCTGCACGAAGTCCAGCGGAAGGAATTCCAGTTCGACGTTTTCCGCCGGCACGGCGAAGGCCAGGCGTGGCGATTCGGGCCAGATCGGATGAACGCTGCTCTGGTTGCCCGGTTGCAGGTAGATGGCCAGGCCATGCGCCTTGCCGAACGCGACCAGGGCCGCCTGGTCCCGCTCCGACAGCGGTACCAGGTGACGGAACACCAGGGCCACGGTGTCGTCACCCGCGGCGAATTCCACCTGCGGGATATCGCGGGCCGCATCGAGGCCGCCGATCAGCGCGGCGAGCAGTCCCACCTTCGGCCCGAGCGCCGGATGGATGACCTCGCAGGTATCGATGTCCGCCACGAAACGCGGATTGGCTTCCTCGCGGAAGCCCACCAGCACGCGTTCCTTCTTCGCGACATAGCGAACCGAGAAACGGCCTTTGCGCCGATAGCCCCAGGGCTGGTCGGTGAGCGGCGGCAACCACGAGGCGGGACTCACCTTGCCGATACGCTCGAAGTTCTCCGCCAGCACGCGTTGCTTGGCGGCGATCTGCGCGGCCGGGTCCATGTGTTGCAGCGAGCAACCACTGCACTGGCCGAAATGCCGGCACTTCGGCGCCACGCGCTCGGGGGATGCCTCGAGCACCTGGACGATCTCGGCGTCGTCGTAGTTGCGGTGGCGCTTGCGGTACTTCAGCAGCACGCGCTCGCCCGGCAACGCGCCGGAGACGAAGGTGGCCTTGTTGTCGATGCGGGCGACGCCCCGGCCGTCGTGGCTGAGGTCGGTGATGGTGGCTTCGAATTCGGTCATGCGCTCAAAACGTAAAGCCCGGACCGCCGACGGCCCGGGCTGGCTGGGAGGACGCGCCGCGAGGCGTGCGATCCTGGCGGAATGCCTACTTGCGCTTCCAGGCGCCGGAGGCATCGCGATAATACCAGCCCGGCGGTGCGCGCTGGACCCAACCCTCGGCGAAGGTCTTGCGGATCTGCGGCTCCCACTCGGGGTGGCCGTTCGCCGCCGCGATGGCGCGATACAGCGTGTCGCGGTCGTTGTTTTCCTGCTTGACGAGGCCATCCGCCTGCGAGCGCTGGTCCAGGGGCAAGGCACCGGGGTCACGCACGGCCACCAGGCCATCGGCGGTGAAGCCCACTGCGCCGCTATCGAACAAGGCTTTCAGCTGGCCGCCGAAGCGGGCCTTCATGCGTGCACGGATCGCGTCGGTCTCCGGTGTGCGGACCTGGATGTCCGGCGATTCCGCCGCCAGCGCGACGGGAATGACCAGGTCGAGCAGCGACGCCGACGGCTGGTTGCCGGGCGCCGGACGCGCCGGCGCGTCCTTCGCGGGCGACGGCTTGCCGACCCCGCTCTCGTCGAGGACGTTGCCGATGAACTGGTCCGCGGCTTTCTGGGCCGCCGCCTCGGGGAAGTAGACATTGATGGTGACGCAGCCGACGAGGGCGAGCGCCGCGGCCACAATGAGGCCCATCAGGGGTTTACGCATGATTTCTACTCCACTTCCTGGGTTATCGCACGACGGGTCCGTCGCCTTCCGTTGCCGCTTGCAGGCGGCGGACCAGGGTATGCCAGTCCACTTCCCGCTGGTGTCCCACCACCGTCAGCCGGGGCAAACCGCTGCCCTCGACGATAGTGTAGCCATCCTTCGCCGGGCCCAGGCCGCCCATGCTGCAGACGTCGCCTTTCAGCGTGCACGACAAGCCGATGCGCTTATAACCGAAGGTCTTGAACAGCTTCAGCACCGTGCCCTGGAGTCCGCCGGCGATACCGCCCCCGCCTACGGAGGTGAGGTTGTTGACCGCTTTCTGACTGATCCTGCCCCCTTCATCGGCGACGAGGCTGGCCTTGAACGATGCCGGGCTCCAGGCGACCAGGCGAAGGTCGTCGATCGCGCCGTTCAGGCGGCCGGTGATGTTGCCGAAGTCGAACACCGAGGTCAGCAGGCCGAGGTCGAGGCGGCGCAGCGCGATGTCGCCGGTCAGCACGGGCGCATCGCCGAACGGACGCGACAGGGTCATGCCGGTGATATCGACGAAGCCGTCGAAGACGTTGAGGGACAGGCCGCCGGCCAGTTCCACCCGGTCGTCGACATAGCGCAGCGAGGGCACGGCACCGCCGAGCGTCCCCTGGAACTGTGGCCAACCGAGCGCTCGGCAGAAGGCGGCCATGTCGATCTGGGTAAGCGCCAGCGAGGTTTGCAGCCGTTCGCCGCTGGCCGCCGCCGGACGGAGGGAGAGCCCGAGAACGCGCAACTGGCCGTCGAGGACGGGAATCGCGAACGGCTTGTCCAGCTTCAGCGTGCCGCCGGTGCTGTGCCAGGAGGCCTCCGCCGCGCCATTCGGGATGCGGTAGACCCTCAAGGCGCGCCAGCCGAGCTTCGTCGCCGGTCGCTCGTCGGTGGCGCTCCAGTCGACGGAACCACGCAAGCCATCGATGCCGAGGCGGCCGTCGGACAAGGCCAGGTCCAGGCCGCCGGTCTGCATGGCGAAGGCCGTGAGCGCACCACCCTCCATCGCCACGTGGCCGGCCACTTCACCGCTCGCACGCAACCCATCGAGGCCGGCGTCACGCAGCAGTCCCTTGCCATAGCGGTTGTAGGCGGCCGGAAAGCGGGCATTGAACCGGTCGAACCGCAACCGCGACAGGTCGCCCTTGGCGGTGAAGCCGAGTTCGCCTTCGAGCTGCAAGGCGTCGGGATCGGTCAGGCGCAGGCGAGGGATCGCCAGTTCGCCTTTATGGGTACGGATGCCCAGCGCCAACTGCACGGCATGCGCCGGCAAGTCGGCATACAAGGGGCCGAGCAGCAGGTCGCCACCGCGCAAGGTGACGTCGAGATCGATCGACTGGCCGTCGGCGTGACTGTCGACACCGACGCGGCCGCCGCCGGACAACGACTGTCCGGCGAGCTTCCCGCCCGAACCGTCGAAACCGACACCGTCCAGCGCGAACTGGCCCGCCGCCTGGACGCCGTCTTCGAGGATGTCGAGCGCAAGGTCGGCATCGACCCGTCCCGCCGTGGCACGACCGGACCACACGGTGGAGAGCAGGCCCTGCAACCATCCCGCGGGAAGGTCCTTCAGCGTGATCTGCGCATGGGTAGGCTGGTCCATCGGCAAGGCCACCTGTGCGGAGGCCTTGTCCTGGCGCAGCGACACCTCGAGCGTATTCGCGGCGGCGTCGGCGACGATCCGCACGGTCGCGTTGCCCAGGGCGCCGCCCGGCGCACCCTTCAGCCGGATCGATCCATCGAACACCCAACGGCCAAGTTCGTCGCGATCGAGCACGCCGTCCAGGCCCAGGCCGAGCTTGCGCCAGCCCATGGCGGGCATGTCCGCGCGATCGGCGGTCAACTTCACGTCGAGGCCCCTGCCACTCGCCGCCGGGTCGATATCGGCCTGCATGCCGGACATCTCCAGTCCCGGCACCTGGAGCGTGTCGGCTCCCACCGACAGGCCCGCCTGCGCACCGTTCGCCCAAGCCAGAGCGATTGAGACGACGAGCAGCATGATGAACGGGCGGGTTGATACGGGGAGCATGGTCGGCCATTCTGCCAAATCCAGATGAACGACACGGAACGTTGCATGTCGCATGACGCCCCCTTTCTTCACGCCGCTTCCGGCGCGCGCCGGCTGCTGGTCGCCGACGACGATCCCTCCACGCGTCAGTTCCTCGCCGGCGCGCTTGGCGGGCACGGCTACAGGGTGACCCTCGCATGTGACGGCGCGGAGGCATTGTCGCTCGCCCGCGCCGAACGTTTCGATGCCCTCATCCTCGATTGCCGCATGCCCCACGCGGGCGCCATCGAGGTGCTGGCCACGTTGCGCGCCGATGCCGGTTCGGCCTCGCGAGAGGCCACCGCCCTGGCGACCAGCGCGGAAGTGCCTTCCAGCCTGCGTGCGGAATTACTCAAGGCGGGATTCGCGGGCATCATCGAAAAACCCTGCCGCATCGCCTCGGTGGTCGATGCGCTGGCGGCCACGCTGGGTATCGATGGGCAGCTGCGGGTGCTGGACGACCAGGCGGGCCTAACCGCGGCGGGCGATACGGCGACCATGCAGGCACTGCGCATGCTGCTGCGCGCCGAACTCGTGGAACTGGTGGCGGAACTGGACACCGTGGCGGTCGATCCGGCCGCCCTGGTGGAGCGCATGCACCGGCTGCGTTCCGCGTGCGGTTTCTGTGGCGCCACCCGGCTGGGAACGCAGGCGAAGGTATTGCAGGTGCATGTGCGGGAAACGCGCGCGGTGGTGCCGGATGCGTTGGCGCGATTCCGGGAGGAACTCGATGCGACGCTGGCGGCCTTGCCGGGCTGAAGGCGAGCCGTCAGCGCAGTACCCGCCACGCGCGCAATTCGCCACCGCCGAGGTGGAAACCGATCACCTGGCGCATCATGCGCCGTAGCGATGCCAGCCCGGCGGTGTCCGGCGCCTGGTCGGCGGCCAGCGCAAGCAGGTCGGCACCGCGAATCGCCTGTGGATCGCCGGCACGTCCCGGCCTGACGCCGGATTCGGGGTCGTAGAAATACGTCGCCGAGGGTTCGAGCGGTTCGCCCTGGACCGCGTCCACATCGAGCTGTAACGCATATCCCAGCGAGTCGAGCATGTCGCGCTCGAAGCGCCTCAGGGTCCAGGCCAGGGGTTCGCCTGCCGCCATGCGCCGCAACGTGCGTTCGTAGAAGGCGAACAATTCCGCGTTCGGATCTTGTCGTCCGGTGAGCCGGACCACCAGCTCGTTGAGGTACAGCCCGGCGAGCCCCGCGTCGCCGGTCAACCTCATCACCGCGCCGGAAGGCTCGGCGCCGCGAAGCGTGGCCAGTTCGCCCTTCAGGAGCATATCCAGCTGGATACGCTGGAACGGCTCGAGCTGGGCGCGTTGCAGGCGCGCCCGCTCCTTGCGCACTCCCCGCGCGACGACGCCGATGCGGCCGTAGTCGGGGGTCAGGCACTCGACCAGCAGTGAGGTTTCCCGATAGGGACGGGCGTGCAGGACGAAGGCGGGTTGTTGCTCGATGCGCATCGCGACCGGCGGCCGGCCCGTTTATTCGTAGCCGAAACGCTTGAGCAGGTTTTCGTCGTCGGCCCAGCCTTCGCGCACCTTGACCCACAACTTGAGGAAGACCTTGCGTTCGAACAGGTTCTCCATCTGCTTACGCGCGGACGTGCCGATAGCCTTCAGCTGCGCACCGCCCTCGCCGATGACGATGGCTTTCTGCCCGTCGCGCTCGACCCAGATCACGGCGTGCACCTCGGCGATACCGTCGGGACGATCCTGGAAGGCCTCGATCTCCACCGTGGTGGCGTACGGCAGCTCCTGGTCCAGCCGCAGCATCAGCTGCTCGCGGACCATCTCCGCGGCGAGGAAGCGCTCGCTGCGATCGGTGATCTCGTCTTCGCCGTAGATCGCGGCCTGTTCCGGCAGCCGCTTCAGGATGCCCTTCTCCAGGCCGGAAAGACCCTTGGACTTCAACGCGCTGACGTAATAGACGTCGTCGAACGGATGCTTCTGCATCAGGTCGGCGACGAAGGGCAGCATGACCGTCTTGTCCTTCTGCAGGTCGACCTTGTTGATCGCCAGCAGCTTCGGCATGTCCTTCTGTTCGGCGAGCGCCGCGTACATCGTCGCGTCCTCGTCGGTCCAGCGGCCGGCCTCGATCACCTGCACGGCCAGGTCGACCTCGGTGATCGCCGCGCGCGCGGCGCGATTGAGGCTGCGGTTCATCGCCCGCTTGCCGCCACGGTGCAGGCCCGGGGTGTCCACGTAGAGGATCTGCCCCTGGGGCTTGCTGGCGATACCGAGGATGCGGTGGCGCGTGGTCTGCGGACGATGGCTGACGATGCTCAGGCGCACGCCGATCAGGGCGTTGAGCAGCGTCGACTTGCCGACGTTGGGGCGACCGACCAGGGCCACGTAGCCACAGCGGAAGTCGTCGTCGACGACGGAGTCGTGTTCAGTGATGTCGATGTCATTCATATCTTGGTTTCCAGCAGGCGGCGAAGCACCGCTTCGGCGGCGTCCTGCTCGGCGGCGCGCCGGCTGCCGCCGCGTCCTTCGACGCGGATCGGCTCGGGTTCGTCGATGGAACAGCTGACGTCGAAGATCTTGGCATGGTCTTCGCCGTAACTGTCGGTGAGTTCGTAAACGGGCAGCGGCAAGCCCCTGCCCTGCAACCACTCCTGCAGGCGCGTCTTCGCATCCTTGCTGGAACGTTTGATTTCTGCCACACGGGGCATGAACAGCCTGCGTACGACCTGGCGGCAGGCGTCGTATCCATCGTCGAGGTAGACCGCCGCCACCAGGGCTTCGAAGGCGTCGGCCAAGATCGAATCGCGCCGGTAGCCGCCGCTCTTGAGCTCGCCCGGCCCCAACTTGAGGATGTCCCCCAGCTCGAGTTCACGCGCGATCACCGCCAGGGCCTGGCCGTTCACCAGCTGCGCGCGCAACCGCGAGAGTTCGCCTTCACTCGCGTTGGGATGGGCCTCGAAGAGCAATTCGGCCACCGTGACGCCCAGCAGGGCGTCACCGAGGAATTCCAGGCGCTCGTTGTTCGGCCGGCCAGCGCTTCGATGGGTCAGCGCCAGGGCCGCGAGGTCGGGGTTACGGAAGGAATGGGGAAACTGCACGATCGCTCGTTACACGGACGGATTCCTCAACTGCACGGCGTTGTCGAAGTGCAGGAGGAAGTCGATGTTGTAGATGAAATGGATTTGCTTCTCGTAGTTCACGTTCAGCGTGGCGCCGTTGCCGCTGCGGTCGAGCGTGATGTCCTTGGGCTGGATCGTCGCGTCGTCGACGTACTGGAAGCCCATCTTGAAGATGAGGTCGCGGCGGATGCTGTCGAGGTCCTGCGTGTTGCCGCTCGTCGCCAGCTGGCTCATCGCCTTCTTCACGCCGAAGAACTCGATGTAGGCCGGCACGAGCTTCATGGCCATGAAGGCGAAGAAGCCCAGCACGAGCAGCACGATGACGAAGCCGATGAGGGTAATGCCCGATTGCCTGGATTTCATGATCGTGTCCCGCCGCCACGGCGGCTCCCCTGTTCAAGACGGTGAATGCGTGCGGGGCGCGATACGCGCCCCGCAGCGGAGATTACCTTGTCCGGCGCCATCCGCAACGCCCGCCGGCGTGACGGAGGCCTCCGTTCGGTCAATGGATGACCTTGCCCATCTTGGAAAAATCGAGCCAGCCGTTACCCGGGCCGCGCCAGGCCAGCCAGACGAAGAACGCCTTGCCGACCAGGTTCTGCTCGGGCATGCAGCCCCACCAGCGGCTGTCGGTGCTGTTCATGCGGTTGTCGCCCATGACGATATAGCAGCCCTTGGGCACCTCGGAGGGGACGGCGGCGTTGGGGATGTCCTGGGGCATGTTGAACGCCGGAGTCAGCGCGATCGTGTGATTGATGCTGCCCAGGTGCTCGGTGTAGAGCTTCGACCCGTAGGTCATCAACAGGCGGTCCTCGGGGCGGTTCATGCTGCCCTTGAACGGACCGATCTCGTCGGCCCCGACGCGCTCGCCGTTGATGTAGAGCTCGCTGCCGCGGGTTTCGATGCGGTCGCCCGGCAGGCCGATCACCCGCTTGATCCAATTCTCGCTGGGCACCGGGGCGTGCGGGTCCTGGCAGGAGACGTCGCCGCTACGGACGGTCTTGCCGTTTTCGTCCTTGCACACGTAACCGGGGAAGCGGAAGACCACGACGTCGCCACGGCGGGGCTCGCCGTTCTCGACCAGCTTGTTGTTGAAGGCCGGCATGCGCAGGCCATAGGCGAACTTGTTGACCAGGATGAAGTCGCCGACGTCGAGCGTCGGCATCATCGAGCCGGAAGGGATACGGAAGGGCTCGGCCACGAACGAACGCAGGATGAGCACCACCAGGATCACCGGGAACAGGGAACGCGCCCAGTCGACCGGCCACGGTTCGGGCTGCTCCGTACCGGCGGCCTCCGCCCGGGCGCGACGCGCCTTCACCAGGAACAGGCGATCGAACAGCCAGATCACTCCGAAGAGGACCGTGAGGCCGAGTAGGATCGCCGAAAAATCGAATGCCGCCATGCCAACTCCATCAGTCGTGTCGAGGGGCCGTGAGGCCCATTCCGGCGCATCCGGCGCCGGGGTTCCATAGGTGAAAGGTCATGCCGCGACGGCGGCGCTCACTTGTCCACCTTGAGCACGGCCAGGAACGCTTCCTGTGGGATCTCCACGCTGCCGACCTGCTTCATGCGCTTCTTGCCTTCCTTTTGCTTCTCGAGCAGCTTCTTCTTGCGCGACACGTCGCCGCCGTAGCACTTGGCGAGGACGTTCTTGCGCAGCGCCTTCACCGTGGAGCGGGCGATGACGGCCGCGCCGATCGCCGCCTGGATGGCCACGTCGAACTGCTGGCGCGGAATCAGATCCTTCATCCGCTCCACAAGTTCCCGGCCACGGCGGTCGGCGTGCGAACGATGCACGATCAGGCTCAGCGCATCCACGCGGTCGCCATTGATCAGGATGTCCACGCGCACGAACGGACCCGCGTCGAAACGTTCCAGGTGGTAATCCATCGACGCATAGCCGCGCGAGACGGACTTCAGGCGGTCGAAGAAGTCGAGGACGACCTCGGCCAGGGGCAATTCATAGGTGACCTGGACCTGGGTGGCCAGGTACTGGATGGTCCGCTGCACGCCGCGCTTCTCTTCGCACAGCTTGATCACGTTGCCGACGTAGTCGCCCGGCGTGAGGATGGTCGCGACGATGATCGGTTCGCGGATCTCGGTGATCTGCTGCGGTGGCGGGAGCTTCGCCGGATTGTCCATGGCCAGCACGCTGCCATCGGTCTTGAGCACTTCGTAGACGACGGTCGGCGCGGTGGTGATGAGATCGAGGTCGTATTCGCGTTCCAGGCGCTCCTGCACGATTTCCATGTGCAGCATGCCGAGGAAGCCGCAACGGAAGCCGAAGCCCATCGCCTCGGAGCTTTCCGGCTCGAAGAACATGGCCGCGTCGTTGAGGCGCAGCTTGTCCAGCGCCTCGCGCAGCGCGGGGTAGTCGTCGGCCGACACCGGGAAGAGACCGGCGAACACGCGCGGCTTCATGGTCTGGAAGCCCGGCAGCGGAGCCGCCGCCGGCTTGCCCGCGTGGGTGAGCGTATCGCCCACGGGCGCGCCGTGGACGTCCTTGATCGAGGCGTTGATCCAGCCGACCTCGCCGGCAGCGAGGCGTTCGAGCTTTTTCCGCTTCGGGGTGAACACGCCGACGTCGTCGACGAGATGCGTGCGGCCGGTGGACATGACCAGGATCTTGTCGCCGGGACGAATCTCGCCCTGCATGACGCGCACCAGCGACACGACGCCGAGGTAGTTGTCGAACCAGGAGTCGATGATCAGCGCCTGCAGCTTGTCCGTGTCGCCCGGCTTCGGCGCGGGAATGCGCTGGATGATGGCTTCCAGCACCTCGACCACGTTCTGGCCGGTCTTCGCGCTGACGGGGATCGCATCGCTGGCGTCCAGGCCGATCACGGCCTCGATCTCGGCCTTGGCCTTGTCGATGTCCGCCGTGGGCAGGTCGATCTTGTTGAGGACCGGAATCACCTCCAGGCCCTGCTCGATCGCCGTGTAGCAGTTGGCGACGGACTGCGCCTCGACACCCTGCGCGGCATCGACGACCAGCAACGCGCCTTCGCACGCGGACAACGAGCGGCTGACCTCGTACGAGAAGTCGACGTGTCCGGGGGTGTCGATGAAATTCAGCTGGTAGGTCTTGCCGTCGCGCGCCTTGTACGGCAGCGATACCGACTGGGCCTTGATGGTGATGCCGCGCTCGCGCTCGATCGGATTGTTGTCGAGCACCTGCGCTTCCATTTCGCGCTCGGACAAACCCCCGCACAACTGGATGATGCGGTCGGCCAGGGTCGACTTGCCGTGGTCGATGTGGGCAATGATGGAGAAGTTGCGGATGAGTTCCATGGAGCGCCGTGGTCACGTTCACCATCGCTCGCGGCGCGAACGACGCGCGCCGGCCTTTTGGCCAGCGCGAATCCCGCATTATCGCATGGAAGGCCGACCGCCGCCGAGCGGCGGCCGGCCGGACCCTCAGCGCTCGCTGGGGACGGTGACCCCGACGAAGCGGGTGGAATCGTCGCGGCGGACCAGCAGCATGGCCGTATCGCCCGGCTTGATCCCCTTCACGGCATCGCGGAAGGCGGTGGCGCTGCCGACGCGCTTCTGGTTGACCATGAGGATCACGTCACCCGCTTGCAGGCCGGCGCTCGCCGCGGCGCGGCCGGTGATCCGGCTGACCACGACGCCCTCGCCCGCCTTCAGGCCGAGTTCCGCGCGGGCCGAGGCATCGATGTCCTGCACCGACATGCCCAGGGCCGCGGCCGAACCGCCGGCCGAGCCTTCGTCGCCACCGGCCGCGGCGGCCAGGGCGCTCTTGTCGCGCGGCAGCTCGCCGACCTTGACGTCGAGCACCTGCTTCTTGTGGTCGCGCAGGATCTCCACCTTCGCCGTGGAACCCGGCTTGGTGATGCCGACCAGGGGCGGCAGGTCGGGCGACTGGGTGATCGGCGTGCCGTTGAACGAGAGGATGACGTCGCCCTGCTTGATACCGGCCTTGTCGGCGCCGCTTCCGGGCGTGACCTGCGCCACGAGGGCGCCGTTGGCGTCGGGAAGGTCGAGATTCTTCACGAACTGGTCGACCGGCTGCACGGTGACGCCGAGCATGCCCCTCGACACGTAGCCCTTGTCCTTGATCTGCTGCACGACGTTCATCGCGACGTCGATCGGGATCGAGAACGAAAGGCCCTGGTAACCGCCCGAGGTGGAGTAGATCTGCGAGTTCACGCCGATGACCTGGCCCTGGAGGTTGAATAGCGGCCCACCCGAGTTGCCACGATTGATCGGCACGTCCGTCTGGATGAAGGAGGTATACGGCTGGTCGCCGCTGCCGAGGTTACGGCCGACGGCGCTGATGATGCCGTGGGTCACGGTGGCGTCCAGGCCGAACGGCGAGCCGATGGCGAGGGCCCACTGGCCCCGCTTCACGGTGCGCGAATCGCCGATGGTGACCGTGGGCAACGCACCGCCATCGACTTTCAACAATGCGATATCGTACTGGGGGTCCTTGCCGACGACCTTCGCGGTGAAGGTGCGGCGATCCTGCAGGCGGACCTTCACCTCGTCGGCATCGTCGACGACGTGGTCGTTGGTGAGGATGTAGCCATCCGCGGAAATGATGAAGCCCGAACCCAGCGAGGTCTGCTCACGCGGCGGCGTGGGCACGCCAGGCATGCCGAAGAAACGCCGCAGCAGTTCTTCCTGGTCGTCGGGAGCCGCGTCGGGGCCGCCGCGCGCCTTGCGGGCCGCGCCCGTGGTCTTCGCTTCCACGTGGACCACGGCGGGCGCGTTCTTTTCGACGATGCCGGTGAAATCCGGTAACGCTTGCGCCTGGGCGCCTGCGGTTACCACGAGCAGGGCGCCACCAAGTAGCGCGCGTGCATGCCAGAGAGCCATCGATTTCCTCCTTTTTACCTAACCACGGCTGCCCGTGCGAGGAATGACCCCGCACGTATCGTTACTGAACCTGGAGAATAAGCGCGCCTGGGGACGTCAGGCGCGCGTGGAACATGCGCCGCGGCTCAGCGAGCCTGCGGCACGACGACCGGCTGCACATACCGGGTACCGTCGGGACGGATCATCAGCATGTAGCCATTGCCTTCCGGGGCTGTGGCGGCCCGGGCGCGGTGAATCTGGTAAGGCGTGGAACGCGGCAGGTAGGCCGAGGCTCCACCGTCTTCCGAACTGTCGAAGGCGGCCTTCTGGGTGAACTGGGAGGCCATGCTGCCACCGCTGAGCCACTGCGGCGCGACGGGTGCCGCGGCAGGCGCGGGCGTGGCGTCGGCCAGCGGGGAATCGCCTACCGTGGGTGCGTGCTGGGCGACATCCGCCGTGCCCGGGCGGTTGCCGGCGGGCTGGGAGATCATCAACGCGGCGACCGCGACACTGGCGGCGATGGCGCCACCCGCCGACCACTGCAACCAGCGACGGCGCGGGGGGGCGGCCGCGGCACCGGGCTCCGCCTCGATGGCGGCCATGACCCGGCTGGCGAAATCGCTGGAGACCAGCGGCGCACCCTGCTTGCGCAGACCGTCACGCGCCACGTGGAACCGCGCCCACGTATCGGCGAGGACCGGATCGGCCTCGAGACGACGTAGCAGGAAGCGGATTTCCTCCCGTGACAGCTCTCCATCCATACCGGCGGAGAGAATTTCCCGATTGGCTTCGCTCATGGGTTGTGGTCCTCGCGGTCGGACAACAGCGGCCGCAGTTTCTGGTCGATGGCTTCACGAGCCCTGAAAATACGCGAACGGACGGTTCCGATGGGACAGTCCATGATGACGGCAATCTCCTCGTAGCTCTTGCCATCCACCTCGCGCAGGGTAATCGCGGCCCGAAGCTCTTCGGGCAAGGCTTGGACAGTGGAAAACACCGTTTGTTCCACCTGTTCACGCATCATTTCGCGCTCGGGGGTGGCGCTCTCGTGCATGCGGGTGGCCCCCGGCACGTAGACGGCATCCTCGATGTCGATATCGCCGGTGGGCGGGCGGCGGCCCATGGCCACCAGGTGGTTCTTGGCCGTGTTCACGGCGATCTTGTACAGCCAGGTATAGAAAGCGCTCTCGCCGCGGAAGGACTTCAGCGCGCGCCACGCGCGCACGAAAGCCTCCTGGGCGATGTCCTCGCACTCGGTCCGGTCGTGCACGTAGCGCGAGATCAGCGCGATGACCTTGTGCTGGTACTTGCGGACCAGCAGGTCGAAGGCGCGGCGATCCCCTTGCTGCACCCGTTCGACAAGTGCTTGATCCAATTCGTTTTCGCCCATCCGGGCCGTCTCCTCAACTCTATCGGGGCCAGTCGCGGGCGCAGCTGAGACATGCGGGCGCCGTGCAAGTTCATTGTGGACGGTCCGGAGTCGTCCCCACGGGGAGACATGCGGGCCCGAACCTGGACCTCAAGCGGAGCCCCACCTCCACAGGGTATCAGGCCGGGATGGCCCGCCCTTCGCTCACCAGCCGTTCGCGTTCGGCCAGCAGCTTCTCGAAGCTGGGCACGGGCAGCGGCCGGCAGAACAGGTATCCCTGCAATTCGTCGCAGCCGTTCGCACGCAGGAACTGCAGGTGCTGCTCGATCTCGACGCCCTCGGCCACCACCCCGCGCTTGAGCCGGTGGGCCATGTCGATGGTGGCGCGGACGATGGCTTCGTCGTCGGGGTCCACGCCGATGTTGCGGACGAAGCTCTGGTCGATCTTGATCCGGTCGGCCGGCAGCCGGCGCAGGTAGTCGAGCGAGGCGGCGCCGGTGCCGAAATCGTCGATGGCGATGCCGCAGCCCATCGCGTGCAGCGCGTCGAGCGTCTCGACCAGGTGTGGCACGGTCTTCACGCTGATGCTTTCGGTGACCTCGAGCTCGAGTTGCCGCGGGTCCAGCCCCGTGTCCTGTAGCGCGGAGGCCACGACGGCCGCGAGGTTCTGCTGCATGAGTTGCACCGCCGACAGGTTCACGCCGATGCGCAAGCCCAGTCCGTACCGCGCTTCCCATGCCCGGGCCTGCGCGCAGGCCGTGCGCAGCACCCACTCGCCGATCGGTACGATCAAGCCGCTCGCCTCGGCCAGCGGGATGAAGAACGCCGGGCTGATCATGCCCAGTTCGGGATGTTCCCAGCGGACCAGCGCCTCCATGCCGATGATGTCCTCGGTGACGGCATCGACCTGCGGCTGGTAGAACACGCGCAGTTCGTCGTTGCGTACCGCGTGGCGCAGGCGAACCTTCAGTTCGGCCTGCTGTTGCTGCGCGGCGTCCACGTTGGCGGCGTAGATCTGGTAGTTGTTGCGGCCCAGGCTCTTCGCGCCGTACATCGCCTCGTCGGCATGGCGCAGGAGCAGTTCGCCCTCGACGGCGTCGTCGGGAAAGAACGAGATACCGACCGAGATGGTCGCCTGGAGCTCGGAACCGTCCTCCAGCGATAACGGCACCTCCATGGCCTGCACTATTTTTTCGGCGATGCGCAGCACGTCGTCGCGCTTGATGATGTGGCGCAGGATCAGGGTGAACTCGTCGCCCGCATAGCGCGCGACGGTGTCGGAGGCTCGCACGCTGGCGCGCAGGCGCTTGGCCAGGGCGGTGAGCACCTGGTCGCCCACGCCGTGACCCAGCGTCTCGTTGATGCCCTTGAAGCGGTCGAGGTCGACCAGCAGCGTGGCGAAGCATTCGCCCGTGCGTTCCGCTTCGCGGATCGTGGTCTCGAGCCGGTCGTTGAAGAGCAGCCGGTTCGGCAGGCCGGTGAGCATGTCGATGAGCCCGCGCACCCGGCCCTGCTCACGCGCCCGGCGCAACTCGAGCGCGGAAGCGAACCGGGCGGTGGCCGCGCGCAGCGCGGGGCCGAGGACACGTGCGTCGCCCGCCGTCCGGCGACGGCCGGCGAGCAAGGCGCCGAGCACGCTGCGGCGCTCGTCCAGCAGGGGCAGCAAGACGTAGGAACGCAGGCCCAGCGTGTCGATGAGGGGATCGGTCACCGGCGCGTCCTCGCCGGCACCGAGCCGCGACAGCGTCTCGCCGCCCAGGCATACCTTGAGCAACGGCAGGTCGGAGGCGTCGGGCCATTCGACGGAACCGGGCCCGTTCCATATCCGCGCCAGCACTTCAGGGCCGTATTCGCTCTCGGGAAACGCCGACCATACGGCCACGACGTCGAGTTCGAGGGCATCGGCGAGCATCGCCGCGGCCTCGCCCATCCCTTCGTCGTCACTGGAACACGCGTCCAGCACGGCGAGCAGGGACAGTGCGCGCTCCGCCATGTCCACCGCGCGCATGTCGCGGAAACCGACGGCGATGCGGTGTTCGCCACGATCGACGATATGGCGCACGTCGACCTCGCCCCCGATGTCGCCACCGTCACGACGGCGCAGGGTGCAAGCCAGGCCCTCGCCATCGGGCACCGGCCATGCGGCGCCGTCCGCCAGCGCGAACATCTCCGCCAACAGGCGCCCTTGCACGGGCCCGTCGCCGGCGAAGAGCCTATCCATGGCGGCACCGCTCTCGATGACGCATCCGCCGGGTGTCGAGGCGATCACCCAGGCCGCGCCGGCGTCGAAGGCGAAGCGCCAGTCTTGGGGTTCGGGGCCGACCGCCGGGGCCGGCCCACGAACGGCCGCTCGCACCCGTTGCGCCAGTTCGACGCCGATGGCGCCTTCGCGCAGCCAGTCCACGGCGCCTTCCGGTGCCACGCCCGGATGGTCGTCGACGACATGGACGACCGGCACCGCGGCATACCTCGGCGAGGCACGCAGGATGCGCAGGCCCTGTGCCATGTCCGCGCTGCCATCCGCGCCGAACACGGCCACGTGCAAGGGCGGTGCGTCGGCGAGCAGCGCTTCCAGCTGGGTGGCGTCGCGCGCGCTCAGCAGTACGAAATCGCCGTCCCTGTCGAGCGCGTCGAAGACCGCGCGGCGGATATCCCGCCGCGGCGTGAAGATGAGCACGCCGATGGATTCCTTCATGCCTGCCATTCGCTCAGACCACCCAGCGGCCGTCGCGCAACCGCGGTGTCGCCGAGCGCGCGTGCCAGTCGGCTTCCACGCGCACCACGTCGCTCTCGAACGTGGCGAGCAGGCTGGGGCTCGCGCCGAGCAGCACGACCCGGCGGACATGTCCGGTCTGCGCGCGCGAAAGTTGCCGTAAAAGTGCACCGTCGGTGGCGCTGGGCACGCCGGCGGGCATGTCCAGGAGGTACACGCCGAAGTGGAGGCTCTGCGAGATGTAGCGCAGGGCGTCACCCAGGCGCAGGCAGCCTGGCACGCGCATCTGCGCGTCGCGCAGGCTCACCAGCCCTTCGGCATGGCGCCACAGGTAGACGGCCTGCCCGGTGCGCCGGGCGACCAGGCGGAATTGCTCGACCAGCAGGGCCGGATCGTTCGTCTTCAGGGCGACCAGGGGTCCCGAGGCCGACAGAATGCGGTCGAAGACATCGTTTCCTACGTTGGCATCCACGGACATCGGCGGTCGGTCGGCTTGAGTGGCGCGAAGTATCCGCCCATCCCCGGCCCCGCGCCAGCCGTCGTCCCACCCGCCCCGGGACACGCCATACGGCGGGGTATCTCGCATTCGTCCCGGCGGAAAGGTATGGTGATGCGCTCATTCGCCACCGTACGACCCGCCATGTTCGAAGGACTTCGATTCAAGCACTGGAAGACCAGCGTGGGCGACGACGGCATCGTCGTCCTCACCCTCGACCGCGAGGGCGCCAGCGCCAATGCGCTGTCGCGCGAGGTGCTCGACGAACTGGGCACCCTCGTCGAGCGCCTGGCCATCGAAAACCCAAAGGGAGTCGTCATCCACTCGGCGAAACCGATGGGTTTCGCGGTGGGCGCCGATATCCGGGAATTCGTGGAGTACGCGCAAACCGGCACCGTGCTCGACAATATCGAGAACGGCCAGCGCGTGTTCGAAAACCTCGCCCGCATGCCCTGCCCGACCGTCGCCGCCATCCACGGCGCCTGCATGGGCGGCGGTGCCGAACTCGCGCTGGCCTGCCGCCTGCGCATCGCCGCCGATGACGACGCCACGAAGATCGGCTTGCCCGAGGTCATGCTCGGCATCCATCCGGGATGGGGAGGCAGTGCCCGCCTGCCGCGCCTGATCGGCGCACCGGACGCGTTGCCGGCGATGCTCACGGGAAAACCGTTCAACGCACGCCGTGCGAAGGCCGTCGGCCTGGTCGATCGGCTCGCCCGTCCCGACGAACTGCTGGCCGAGGCCCGCGACCTGGCAAGGCGTCCGCAGGTGCGGCCGTTCGCGCAGCGGGCCAAGGCATGGGCCACGAACACCTTGCCCGTGCGGACCATCCTCGCGCCCATGGTGCGCAAGCAGACGGCCGCCAAGGTGCGTCGCGAGCATTACCCCGCCCCGTTCGCGTTGATCGACGTCTGGGCGCGCGGCGGCGGCAATATCCAGCAACGCCTCAAGCTCGAGGCGAAGTCGGTGGCGAAGCTCGCCACGACGTCGACCGCGCGTAACCTCATCCGCATCTTCTTCCTGCAGGAACGGCTCAAGGGGCTCGGCGGCGGGACGGACCACGGCATCAAGCACGTGCACGTGGTGGGCGCCGGCACGATGGGTGGCGATATCGCCGCATGGTCCGCGCTCAAGGGCTTCGACGTGACACTGCAAGACCGCGAACTGCGTTTCGTCGAACCCGCGATCAAGCGTGCCCGTGCGTTGTTCGAGAAGAAACTGAGGGCGCCGGCCAAGGTCGATGCCGCCGTCGCACGCCTGCGCGCCGACGTGGAGGGCAAGGGCGTCGCCGATGCCGACCTCGCCATCGAGGCCATCTTCGAGAACCCCGAAGCCAAGCACGCGCTCTATGCGGCGATCGAGCCGCAATTCCAGGCCGACGAGATCCTCGCCAGCAACACGTCGTCCATTCCGCTTGACGAACTCCGCCAGGGTCTGAAGGCGCCGCAACGTTTCCTCGGCCTGCATTTCTTCAACCCGGTGGCGCAGATGCCGCTGGTGGAAGTGGTGCGCCACGATGCCCTCGATCCCGCGATCGAGAAGCGCGCGCTCGCCTTCTGCAAGGCGATCGGCAAGCTTCCCGTGCCGGTGAAGGGAACGCCGGGCTTCCTGGTCAACCGCATCCTCATGCCCTACCTGATGGAAGCGATGCGCCTGTACAACGAAGGCGTGCCGGGACCGGTGCTCGACCGCGAAGCGAAGAAGTTCGGCATGCCCATGGGCCCGATCGAACTGGCCGATACCGTCGGGCTCGACGTCTGCGCCTCGGTCGGCAAGGAACTCGCGCCGTTCCTCGGCCTGGAGATTCCCCAAGGCCTGGAAGACAGGCTCGCCGCGAACAAGCGCGGCAAGAAGGATGGCGAAGGCCTGTACGTGTGGAAGGACGGCAAGCCGGACAAGCCGGAAGTCGATCCGGACTACGTCCCGCCAGCGGACATCCAGGACCGCATGATCCTGCCCATGATCAACGAAGCCATCGCCTGCCTGGCCGAGAACGTCGTCGACGATGCCGACCTGCTCGATGCGGGCGTCATCTTCGGCACGGGCTTCGCACCCTTCCGTGGTGGCCCCATCCAGTACGTGCGCAGCGAAGGCGTGGCCACGGTGCGCGAGCGCCTGGCGAAGCTGGAGCAGAAGCACGGCGCGCGCTTCGCCCGGAAGGAAGGTTGGGAGAATCCGGAGTTGACCGCTCCGGCGGCTTAGCCTGGCAGCTGCTACTCAAGGCTCCGCGCCATCGCCGACAGGGTTGGCTCCCACCAAGACCTGCGCAGGTCTTGGGTGGGAGCCGACCCTGTCGGCGATGCTCTTGATCGGTAGGAAGCCGCTTCAGCGGCGATGCTTTTGCTTTGGTGGGAAGCCGGTTCAGCGGCGATCAGCGCAGCCTCACCACATCAAATCGTCAGGCACCCCATCATCCGACTCGTCCGCCGCGTTCGGATCGACCATCAACGCGATGAACTCCGGCGCGATGCCGCGCAGTTCCTCGATCACCGCCTTGTCCACCACCAGGTAACGCCCACCCTGCTGCACGACGCCCAGTTCCCCGGCATTCAAGGCGGCCAGTTGCGCGGTGTCGACGTATACGCGGCGAATCTTTTCGCCATACGGAAAATGACGCACCTGGTCGGCGTCGGGCAGGTTCAACGCCTTCCCTTTCAGCAGTTCCTCGACCTTGCGCTTCTTCTCCTTGCGTAACCGTGCCTGCTCGGCCGCTTCCGCTTCCACCCTGCGGCGCTCGGCGGCTTCATTCTGCGCGCGGATCGCATAGGCCTTGGCGAGGTCGATCTCGCCGTCCTTGCGCGGCGGGCGTTGCCCAGGCACGCCCGGCTTGCCCGCGTGGCGCGGCGGACGGCCTGCCTGATTCGGACCGCCCTGGTTCCGTGTGTTGCCGCCACCGTGCGGCTTGCCGCCCTGCTTCGGGCGATCGCCGGCATACGGTTGGCCGCTGGCGGAGGTATTGCCAGCTTGCCGCGACGGCGGCGCCGGCTTCCGTTTTTCCTCGCGAATTTCCTTCACGAGGCCACTCTTCAACAACTGGTCGCGCAGGGACTCTGCCATGATCGGTAAGGCTCGTTCGAATGCTTCAGTAGTGCGGCGGCGGGGGCTCGTTGGCGGCATCGCTGCCCAGCCCCGCGCGCATGTTCACGAGATCCGAGCGCAGGTCGCGCACGGCTCGTTCCAGTAGGTCGAGCCGGCGGGCGATTTCCGCGTCGGCCGATGAAAGCGCATTGACGGTGTCGTCGATGAAAGCGAGGCGCACCTCGAGTTCGACCACGCGTTCGTCCAGGTCAGCCATGTTCACGCCCTGCCAGGCTACGGCCACGGCCGATGCCGTAGTACGCGATGCCGGCTTCCTCGACCACGACCGGATCGTAAAGATTGCGGCCGTCGAAAATCACCGGCGATACGAGCAACGATTTCACGCGCCCGAAATCGGGGCTGCGGAAAGCCTTCCATTCGGTGACGATGACCAGTGCATCGGCGCCTTCCAGCGCGGCGTAAGGACGCTCGACCAGCGCGAGGTCGTCACGATCGCCGTAGATGCGATGGGTTTCTTCCGCGGCTTCCGGGTCGAACGCGCGAACGCGCGCACCGGCCTCCCACAACTGTTCCATGAGGCGGCGGCTGGAGGCTTCGCGCATGTCGTCGGTATTGGGCTTGAAGGCCAGGCCCCACACGGCGATGGTGCGGCCTTTCAGCTTGCCATCGAAATGCTTCGAAAGCAGGGCGAACAGTCGCGACTTCTGCGCATCGTTCACCGCCTCCACCGCGTCGAGCAGGCGCGCTTCGTAGCCGACCGAGTGGGCGGTGCGCGCCAGCGCCTGCACATCCTTCGGGAAGCAGGAGCCGCCGTAACCGGCGCCGGGATAGATGAAGTGATAACCGATGCGCGGATCGGCACCGATACCCTGGCGAACCAGTTCCACATCGGCGCCGACGTGCTCGGCGATATTGGCGATCTCGTTCATGAAGCTGATCTTCGTCGCCAGCATCGCGTTCGCGGCGTACTTGGTCAGTTCGGCCGAACGCTCGTCCATCACCACCATGCGGTCGTGGTTGCGATTGAACGCCGCGTACAGTTTCCGCAGCACGCCGATGGCCTTCTGGCTGGAGGCGCCGACGATGATGCGATCCGGACGCAGGCAATCCTCGACGGCGTCGCCCTCCTTCAGGAATTCCGGATTGGAAACGACATCGAACGGTACGTCGACGCCGCGCTTCTCCAATCGTGCCGCCACCGCGGCGCGCACGCGATCGGCGGTGCCCACGGGCACGGTCGATTTGTTCACCACCACGGTATAGCGATCGATGTGATCGCCGATGGTCTTCGCCACGGCCAGCACATACTGCAGGTCGGCGCTGCCATCCTCGTCGGGCGGCGTGCCGACCGCGATGAACACGATGTCGGCATGGGCGATGGCCGGTGCGGCAACCGTCGTGAAATCGAGGCGCCCGTCCGCATGGTTGCGGATGACCATGGGCTCCAGGCCCGGCTCGTAAATCGGGACATCACCCTGCTTCAGGCGTTCGACCTTGCCGGCGTCGACATCCACGCAGACGACGTGGTTGCCCATCTCGGCGAGGCAGGCCCCCGTGACGAGACCCACGTAGCCGGTTCCAAAGATCGTGACTTTCATGAAGCTCCCGGAGCTTTCGACAGGCTCGTCGTAACGGTCAATTGTAGTCCGGCACGCGCGGCAAACAAACCAAGATGACCTACGGTGGAGCTGAAGTCTTGGTGGGAGCCATGCCTTGGTGGGAGCCGACCCTGTCGGCGATGGGTGCATGCCGCAACCTTGCCCGCTGCCGCGGGATCGCCGACAAGGTCGGCTCCCATCAGGGTGTGGCGAGACCTCGGACTCCCATCAAAGATCGGACTCCCATCAAAGAAAAAGGGCGCGGATCGCTCCGCGCCCTTTCGATGTTGCCGGTAAGCCTTTAAGGCTTACTTGCCACCCTGCGGCGCGGCACCCGGAGCACCCGGGCCCTGGCCAGCCGGGGTCGGGCCGGTCTTGAGCAGTTCGACGTCGAAGATGATCGTCGCGTTCGGCGGGAAGCCGTTTTCCGGCTTGGCGCCGTAAGCGATGTTCGACGGGATGAACAGCTTGTACTTGCCGCCGGTCTGCATCAGCTGCAGGCCCTCGCGGAAGCCCGGGATCACCGCGGCGAGCGGGATCTGGGCCGGACCGGCCGGCTGGTGATCGGCCGAGGAGTCAAACTTCTCGCCGTTCACGAAGGTGCCGGTGTAGTTGATGGTCACGGTGTCGTTCGGACCCGGACGCTGGCCGGTACCGGCCTGGACGACCTGGTACTGCAGGCCCGAGGACGTGACCTTCACGCCGGCAGCCGACTTGTTCTTGGCAAGGAACGCATCGCCTTCCTGCTTGTTCTGGGCGGCGACCTTGTTGTACTCGGCCTCGGCCTTGACCTTCAGCTGGGCGACGAACGCTTCGCGAACCGACTTGGCCTCGGCTTCCGACATGGTCGGCTTCTGGCCCGACAGCGCAGCCTGCAGCGCCTTGGCGACCGTGGCGGCATCGACTTCCTTCGCGACGAGCGGCGGAAGCGAGCTGGCGAGGTCCCAACCCACGACGTAGCTGGCCTTCTGTTTATCGACCGGTGCCGCGGAGGCGGCCGGCTTGGCGGCCTGGGCGGATGCGCCCGCGGCCGTACCCAGCGCAACCGCCAGGGCGACGGCCGTCATCGTGGGACGCAAAAAGTGCTTCATTCGGTACTCCCTCTCTAGAAAGATCGGCGACGCCGCCGGTACACCTCCTTGTGGAGGCGGAAACGCCATTGTGCGGTGGTTCGCGCCCTGCTTGCAATGACGGGGCGAGAGACAAGGTTTCACATCAAAAGTTCAGGAACCTTTCATCGAAATGAGGACTGGGTCACTCGTGGCGGTCCTGCCCCGGCTTTTCCAGGGTATCGCGGATGGCGGCCTGGAGCCGGGCATGGACCTGGACCAGCACCCGCCAGAGCAGCCAGGTCAGGCCGATGCCGATCAGGACCAGGACCAGGGCGACCTCCCGCGGCGGCAGGATGGTCGAGGCGAGCGCCGCGACCAGCAGCCCGATCACCAGCATGGCCACCAGGGGAATGATCCGGGCCAGCACCGAGCGGATCGTGTAGGTGCGGGCACCGAACCGGTCCGGAATGGACAATTCCGCCAGCAGCATGCCCAGGGCCCCGGCCTTGCGGTAGGTGGCCACGACCATCGGCAGGGAGAGCAGCGCCGCGAGGGACCAGGCCAGGCTACGCTGCACCGTCGGCCGGTCGCTGAACATGTCCAGGTGCAGGAAGCCGCGGCGATAGGCGAAGGCCACGATGATGAACACGGCGACCACCAGGGCCGTGTTGATGATGACGTGCCAGACCAGCCGGCGGATCATCTTCATCACGACGGCGCCCTGCCCTTGCAGGCCGAGATTACCCATCCATTCCGTGTAGGCGGCGAACACGCCCGTGAAGCGCGACGGCAGGGTCCGGCCCATGAATCGCGCCAGCGGGTCCGACGAACGGATGAGGTAAGGCGTGAGGAAGGTGGTGATGGCCGATACCGCCACGGCCACGGGATAGAGGAAATCGCTGGTCACCTTGAGCGTCAGGCCGAGCGAGGCGATGACGAACGAGAACTCGCCGATCTGCGCCAGGCCCATGCCCACGCGAAGCGAGGTGCGCCCGTCGTTGCCCGCCACGAAACTGCCGAAACTGCAGGTGATGACCTTGCCCAGGACCACCGCGATCGTGACCACCGTGATCGGCCAGGCGTATTTCAGCAGGAGATCGGGGTCGATCAGCATGCCGATGGCGACGAAGAAGATCGCACTGAACATGTCGCGCACCGGCATCACGATGCGTTCGATCCGCGTCACGCTTTCCGATTCCGCGACGATCGCGCCGATCATGAAAGCTCCCAGCGCCACGCTGTAACCCATTTCCGTCACCAGCAGGCAGAAACCGAAGCAGATGCCGAGCACGGCCACCAGCAACACGTCGTTGCGGCTCACCCGCGCTATGTAGTCGACGACGCGCGGCACGAGCAGCAGGCCCACCACCAGCGACACCGCCATGAAAAGACCCAGCCGGCCGACCGCCGCCAGCGCCTGCCCCGCTTCGACACCGCCGGTCCCGGCGATACCGGTCAGCAGGGCCATCAGCACGATCGCCAGCAGGTCCTCGACGATGAGGATGCCGAACATCAGCTGGGCGAAGCGCTCGCGCTTCAGGCCCAGGTCTTCCAGCGCCTTCATGATGATCGTGGTGGAGGAAATCGAAAGCATGGCGCCGAGGAACAGCGAATCCATGGTCGACCAGCCGAAGAACCGCCCGATCTCGTACCCGATCCAGACCATCAACACGATTTCGGCGAAGGCGGCGACCAGGGCGGCGCCGCCCACCGCGCGCAGCTTTTTCAGGCTGAACTCCAGGCCCAGCGCGAACAGCAGGAGGATCATGCCCAGTTCGGACAAGGTGCGGATCGTTTCCTCGTCGTGGATGAAGATCACCGGCAGCGTATGCGGGCCGATGAGCACACCGGCGATGATGTAGCCGAGCACCACGGGCTGCCTGAGGCGCTGGAAAAGCACCGTCGTGAGTCCGGCGACGAGCATCACCGTCGCCAGGTCCTGGATGAAAACGATGCCGTGCATGCCTGTCCCTGTAGGTATGGAAGGACAGGTTAACCGGTGTGCCGCGGCCGAAGCACACGCACTTCGCCGCAAGTACGTGCCAGGTCTCGGCATTCCCCTTTTTTCGAAAATAAATTCAAAAAAAATGTAACGAATGCTTGACGAAGTCACGGGTCGGACGTAATCTTTGCGGCTTCCAGCAGGGGGCCATAGCTCAGCTGGGAGAGCGCCTGCATGGCATGCAGGAGGTCGCCGGTTCGATCCCGGCTGGCTCCACCAACTTCTAGTACGTCCCCATCGTCTAGAGGCCTAGGACATCACCCTTTCACGGTGGCGACCGGGGTTCGAATCCCCGTGGGGACGCCACTTTTCGGTTCGCCGAAGAGTGTAAAGGACGAAGGAAGTTGGTTGTTGTTGGAAGTGGAACGTAGTGTGGAGCGGTAGTTCAGTCGGTTAGAATGCTGGCCTGTCACGCCGGAGGTCGCGGGTTCGAGTCCCGTCCGCTCCGCCATTACTTCCAAGAGAATCCCGCCTTCCGGCGGGTTTTTTTTGCCTGCTCACTCGCCGGGGACATCGCCCAGGCGTTCGAGGGTGCCTATCGAATGGCCCTGCTCGGCCAGGTATTCCAGCCAGCGGCTGAGGAAGCCGTTCATGCGCAGCCGGTGCTGCAACACCGTGCGCGCGGGCGGAAACGGCCCCAGCACCTGCCACAGCTTGCGGCCCGGATGACAATGCATGGCCTCCGCCACGTGCGCATCGGTATACATGCGCAGCTGCGCCGAAGGCGAAGGCTGCCCCGTCGCCTCGTCGACGAAGTCGTAGGTGAGTTCGAGCTCCAGCGTGTACGGATGCTTTTCCTGCACGTCCAGGCGCACCTTCAGTCCATCGTCCACGTCCGAGACATACCGCCCCGGTGCCAGCCGCTGCGGTGCGAACAGCCGTGCCAGCCGGTGGTAGTTCTCCGCATAGAGTCCCATCAGGAACTCGAAGCGTCCCGGGATAAGGGCGATGGGGCGTTCGATGACGGCGGTCATGGGGGTGGCGGTACTCCGTAAACGTTCTCGTCTAATACATGTGGCGTTCGATACCGAGGTACTCGAAGATCTTGCTCGAAATCTCCTCGATCGAGGTGTGCGTCGTGTTGAGGACCGGGATGTTCTCCCGTCGCATCAGCCTGTCGGCCTGTTCGAGTTCCCAGCGACACTGCTTCAGCGTGGCGTAGCGGCTGCCGGGACGGCGCTGCTCGCGGATCTGCGCCAGGCGGATCGGGTCGATGGTGAGACCGAACAACCGGCTGCGATAAGGGCGTAGACGCGTCGGCAGCTCCAGCTTGTCGAGGTCGTCGTCCGTGAGCGGATAATTGGCGGCGCAGACGCCGTAATGCAAGGCCATGTAAAGGCAGGTGGGCGTCTTGCCCGAACGGGAGACCCCCACCAGCACCACGTCGGCCTGGTTGTAGTCCACGTCCAGCCCGTCGTCGTGGGCCAGGGCGTAGTTGGTGGCCTCGATACGGGCCTCGTAGCGCTCGAAATCGACCAGGCCGTGCGAACGGTTGACCGCGCCGGACTGCTTCGCGCCCAGTTCCGCCTCCAGCGGCTCGATGAAGGGGGCGAAGACGTCGAGCATCAGTGCCCCGCTGCCGGCCACGATGTCGCATAACGTCCGCGAGGTCATCGTATTGACCACGATGGGCCGCTGGCCGTCCTGGGCGTACTTGGTCTTGATCCGCAGGCTGGCCGCCTCGGCCTTGGCCGCGTTATCGATGAAAGGCAGCCGGTGGGTATCGAACTGCACCCCCTCGAACTGGGCCAGCATGCTGTTGCCGATGGTCTCGGCCGTGATGCCGGTGGAGTCGGAGATGAAGAACACGGTGCGACGCATCGGTCGATTTCCCTGCGGTGGTCCATGGATCCACCTTAGCTCAAGACGCCGCGATAACAATCCACCCCGCATCATCGCTGAACGTTTGTGCATCGCGCCTTGTTTCCGCGCCGACCGCCCCCCGACAATGTATGGATTTTCTAGCGCGGCCCGCCGCAAAACCGACGAACCGATTGTGAGGATCTTCCCTTGAGCGACCTGGTACTTTGGCTCGACGCGCTACGCATGACCGACCTGGGCAAGGTGGGCGGCAAAAACGCCTCCCTTGGCGAGATGATCGGCAACCTGGCGAAACTGGGTGTCTCCGTACCTGGCGGTTTCGCCACCACGGCCGACGCCTTCCAGACCTACCTCGAGAAGAGCGGCCTCGCGAAGCGTATCCAGGAGCGCCTGGCCACGCTGGACGTGGACGACGTGGACGAACTGACCCGCGGTGGCAAGGAGATCCGCGGCTGGATCGTCGATACCGCCCTGCCCGCCGACCTCGAGCAGGCCATCCGCGATGCCTACATCAAGCTGTGCAAGGATGCCGGGGCCACCGATATCGCGGTGGCCGTGCGTTCCTCCGCCACGGCCGAGGACCTTCCGGACGCCTCGTTCGCGGGCCAGCAGGAAACCTTCCTCAACGTCGTCGGCATCGACGATGTGCTGCACAAGGTGAAGGAGGTTTTCGCCTCGCTCTACAACGACCGGGCCATCGCCTACCGCGTGCACCAGGGCTTCAAGCACGAGGACGTGTTCCTCTCCGCCGGCGTGCAGTTGATGGTCCGTTCCGACGTCGGCGCGTCCGGCGTGCTGTTCACCCTCGATACCGAATCCGGATTCCGCGACGTGGTCTTCGTCACCGGCTCGTATGGGTTGGGCGAGATGGTCGTGCAGGGCGCCGTCAACCCGGATGAGTTCTACGTCTTCAAGCCCACGCTGCGCGAAGGCAAGCCGGCCGTGCTCCGCCGCAGCCTCGGCGCGAAGCAGCAGCGCATGGTCTATTCCGACCAGCCGGGCGAACGCGTGCGCATCGAGGAGACGCCGGTCGACGACCGTCATCGCTTCTGCATCGCCGACGCCGACGTGGAAGAACTCTCGCGCCAGGCGCTCATCATCGAGAAGCACTACGGCCGTCCGATGGACATCGAGTGGGCGAAGGACGGTCATACCGGCAAGCTCTACATCGTGCAGGCGCGCCCGGAGACGGTGAAATCGCGCGACCACGCGACCACGCTGGAGCGCTTCCAGCTCAACGAAAAGGGCAAGGTGCTCACCGAGGGCCGCGCCATCGGCCAGAAGATCGGTGCCGGCAAGGCCCGCGTCATCCGCTCGCTCGCCGACATGAACAAGGTCCAGCCCGGCGACGTGCTCGTGGCCGACATGACCGATCCCGATTGGGAGCCGGTGATGAAGCGTGCCGCGGCGATCGTGACCAATCGCGGCGGCCGTACCTGCCACGCGGCGATCATCGCCCGCGAGTTGGGCGTGCCGGCCGTGGTCGGCTGCGGCAACGCGCTGGAGACGATTCCCGACGGCGCGGAAGTCACCGTCTCCTGCGCCGAAGGCGACACCGGCACGATCTACGAAGGCACGCTGAAGTTCGACCGCATCACCGCCGACCTCGGCGCGATGCCGGAAGCGCCACTGAAGATCATGATGAACGTGGCCAACCCGGAACGCGCCTTCGATTTCGGCATGCTGCCCAATGCCGGCATCGGCCTGGCACGCCTGGAAATGATCATCGCCAGCCACATCGGCGTGCATCCGAAGGCCTTGCTGGAATACGGCAAGCAGGATGCGGAAACCAAGGCGCGTATCGATGCGCGCATCCAGGGCTACAAGGACCCGGTCTCCTTCTACGTCGACCGCCTCGCCGAAGGCATCGCGACCATCGCCGCATCGGTGTACCCGAAGCCGGTGATCGTGCGCTTGTCCGATTTCAAGTCGAACGAGTACGCGGGCCTGATCGGCGGTTCGCGCTACGAACCGCACGAGGAGAACCCGATGATCGGCTACCGCGGCGCCAGCCGTTATGTCGATCCGGGCTTCGCCGCGTCGTTCGCGCTGGAGTGCAAGGCAGCCAAGTACGTGCGCGAGGTCATGGGGCTCACCAATGTGTGGGTGATGATTCCCTTCGTGCGCACGCTCGACGAGGGCCGCAAGGTGATCGAGGTGCTTCGCCAGAACGGCCTCGTCCAGGGTGAGCACGACCTGAAGGTGATCATGATGTGCGAGGTGCCGTCCAACGCCCTGCTGGCGGACGAATTCCTCGACATCTTCGATGGCTTCTCCATCGGCTCGAACGACCTCACCCAGCTCACCCTGGGCCTGGATCGCGATTCGAGCATCGTGGCCCACCTGTTCGACGAACGCGACGCGGCGGTGAAGAAGCTGCTCGCCATGGCGATCAAGACGGCACGCGACAAGGGCAAGTACGTCGGCATCTGCGGCCAGGGCCCGTCCGATCATCCGGACCTGGCGGAGTGGCTGATGGAACAGGGCATCGAATCGATGTCGCTCAACCCGGACACCGTGGTCGACACCTGGCTGCGGTTGGCCAAGAAAAAGGCCGGTTGAGGAAGACAGAGGCGGTCCTGAGGGCCGCCTCCATTTTCCGTGGGCTGCCCCGTTTTGATGGGTTGTCTTTGCCTGTTGGGTTGTCTTGTTCCCCATCGCCGACAGGGTCGGCTCCCACCAGGCTGTCGCGGCTTGGTGGGAGCCGACCCTGTCGGCGATGCTCTTTACGGCAGCTGCTTTTGTGGGAGCCATTTCTTCTGGAAGCCACTTCTTTTAGAAGCCGCTTCGTGTGGGAGCCGCTTCAGCGGCGATAGACCTACAAATGCACCGTCACCCCCGCCGCACGATACCGCTCCACCACCGCCGCATCCGTATCCGCCGCCACCACCAAATGCGCGATGCCCGTGATCGGCACCGTATGGTGCGTCGCCGACGCCACCAGCTTGTCCGGCGTGGCGATCGCCACCGTCTCGCCGCTGGCCTCGATGATCGCCTGCTTGAACACGGTCTCTTCCTCGTCGTAGGTCCATAGCCCACGCTCGGGATCGATGGCGCACACCCCCGGAAAACAGAGGTCCGCGCGGATGTCCTGTGCCTGGCGAACCGTACGCGAACCAATCGCGCCGCCAATGGCCGGATCGAGCTTCCCACCCAGCACGATCACGTCGAAACCGGGACGGCCGAGCACCGCCAACGCCACGTCCGGCGCATTCGTCACGACGGTGAGGTCACTGTTTTCCGGCAACATCTTCGCCAACACGGTATTGGTCGAGCCCGCGTCGATGAACAGTATCTGCCCACGCCCGACGAGACCGATCGCCGTCCGTGCGAGTTCGCGCTTGAGTTCCGTCCGCTCGCCGTGACGCTCGCCCAGCGGGGGGATATTCACCGCGAGCAGGGCACCACCATAGACACGGCGGCATAGTCCTTGCGCGGCCAGATCGCGCAGGTCGCGACGGATCGAATCCTCCGATACACGGAACTCCTGTGCGAGGTCGGCGGCGACGACCTTTCCCTCGCGGCGCAAGCGCTCGAGGATCAGCTGTTCGCGCTCGCGGGGCAACGTCGTGTCGAGCGGCGCATTCATGCCGGGAGGAAACCCAGTTCGATCAGTTCCGCCCGCAGTTGCCGGGGCGTGTGGAAGTGGATGCCATGGATACCGAGCGCTTCGGCGGCATCCACGTTGACCTTGTTGTCGTCGATGAACACCGCGCGCGTGGGATCGATGTCATAGCGTTCCAGCAAGGTCCGGTATAGCTTCGGGTCCGGCTTGATCATGCCTTCCTCGCCCGAGACGACGATGCCGTCGAAAAGGGTGAGGAAATCGAAGCGCTCGCGGGCGAACGGGAAGGTTTCGTGCGACCAGTTGGTAAGGCCGTAGAGGGGATGCCCGGCCTCCTTCAGTTCGCGCAGGATATGCAGGCTGTCGTCGATCGCGCCGCCGAGCGTTTCTTCCCAACGGTGCTGGTAGGCCGCGATGAGTTCGGCCTTGGTGGGATGCTCCGCGGTGAGCAGGCGCACCGCCTCGTCCCAGGAGCGACCGGCGTCCTGCTGCAGGTTCCATTCCGGCGTGGTCACCTCGGCCAGGAAGGCTTCCATCGCCTCCTCGTCGTCGCCGAACAGCTTGCGGTACAGGTAACGCGGATTCCAGTCGATCAGGACACCGCCGAAATCGAAGATGACGACATCGCGTTTGGTATGCATGGAACGATCCTTAGCGGCGCGCGATGGACGCGCAGATTGATACGACCACGAGCAACACGGCCACCCCGCAAAGGGCCAGCGACAAGCTGCTCAGGTGGGCGGCGAAACCGATGGCCGCCGGGCCGGCGAGCATGCCCGCGTAGCCCAGCGACGTGACCGTGGCGATGGCGATCCCGGGCGACGTGCCCGGCTGGCGTCCGGCCGCGCTGAACAGCACGGGGACGATATTCGATGCGCCGATGCCTACCAGGACGAAGCCCAGCATCGCGGTCGGCCCCCAGGGCAAGGCGGTGGCGAGGAAGAAACCGAGCGCGGCCAGGAGGGCGCCCACGCGCACGATCGTCACCGGCCCCACCGAGGCCGTGATGCGATCGCCGAGCAAGCGGCCGCAGGCCATCGCGATGGAGAACGCGGCATAGCCCAGGCCAGCCAGCGAAGGATCGAATCCGCGCGAGAAACGCAGGAACACGGCGCTCCAGTCCAGCATCGCGCCTTCGGCGAGGAACACCACCAGGCAGAGGAAACCCAGCAGGAATACCGATGCCGAGGGCATGCGGAAGATGGAATGCGACTGGTCGGAATCGTCGAGTCGAACCAGGAAGTGCCTCCACTGCGTCACGACGATGACGAGCAAGGCCGCCGACACGGCCAACGCGCTGCCGGTCAGCGGCGCACCCGCCTTCAACAGTGCCGCCATGCCTGCCGAACCGACGAGGCCGCCTACGCTGAAAAGGCCATGGAAGCCCGACATCATCGGCTTGCCCGCATGCTTTTCCACATCCACCGCGTGGGCATTCATGGCCACGTCGACCACGCCCAGCGCGGCACCGAAGAACAACAAGGCGGCACCGAGCCAATAAGCGTTGGGAGTGATCGTCAGCAGGGGCAAAGCCACGCAGACCAGCAATCCGCTGACGCCGATGACATCGCGGTTCCCGTAACGATGGGTCAGGAACCCCGCCAGGGGCATGGCGGCGACCGCCCCGCAGCCCATGCACAGGAGCACCAGGCCAAGCGTCGCATCGTCGAGCCCGAGCCTCGCCTTGGCATACGGAACCATCGGGGCCCAGCTGGCCATGCCGATGCCGGAAAGGAGAAAGATCAATCGGGTGGCGCGCGCGGGTTTCATGCGGATTTCCATGGATGGCGAATGCGCATCAATGTATGCAAACGTGCACAAACGTGCAAGTCTTTTGGAGCACCTTTTGTGTTTTAAAGGGTGTTGGGCTCGGCTTCGCCCTCGCGTTCGCCGTGTGCGGCGTGGCGGGGGAGCTGCCGGGCGCCACCCTCGGCGCGACAGGCGGCGCCGTCCCTTGGGGAAAGGATGCCGCTGCGCGGCCGTGTTCGATGGCTGGCGCCCCTTCGGGCTCGGACGGTCGGGCGGGGGTTTTCGATTCGGCTCC
>NZ_JBFUPQ010000024.1:0-22077 GCF_041360655.1 Luteibacter sp. RCC_6_2
TTCGTCCCGAGGTGAGCCGCCCATTCTATATCGTTTTTCCTTTCCGTCAACACCCTCGTGATGCTTTTTTTCGAGGTGGTTAGCGGAGCGGAACCCTTCGCATGGGAGGCTTTCGTCGCGAGGGATTGAAAGTATAGGCTGAGCCCGAAGCCCTGTGAAGGGGGTCTCGACATCTTTTCGAAAAATACTCGCGCGGTAGACTCCGCGGACTCACTTCACACTAATAAGGTATGGCGATGATGAAGCGGTTCCTACCTGCCGCCCTGCTCCTGCTCTCCCTCGGCGCACATGCCGCCACGGAGCCTTCCGTGACGCTGCACGGAAAGCGATTCTCGACCGAATTCGCCACGGACGATGCGTCGCGCGAGCTGGGATTGATGAATCGCACGTCGCTCGCGGCCGATCACAGCATGCTGTTCATCTTCACCGACGAACAGCCGCGCGCCTTCTGGATGAAGAACACGCTCATCCCGCTCGACATCCTGTATTTCGACAAGGAGCGCAAGCTGGTCTCGATGCAGCTCAACGCGCAGCCCTGCAAGGCCGATCCGTGCGCCATCTATCCCAGCGACGGCAGCGCGCGCTATGTCCTGGAATTGCCGGCGGGCACCGCGGGCAAGCTGGGACTGAAGCTGGGCGAACCACTGACGGTCGAAGGCGAGCCCGGCACCATCCGCTGATCCGGCGAAAGGCCGTGCTGGCACGGAACACCCACGTGATAAGGAACGAGCGCCGCCGGATCGATGCCGGCAAGCTCGTCCCACTGGTCGTCGAAGGGAATGAATCGCTGCATGACCGCTTCCTCCACGGATCGGCCACCTTGCGCGGCCTTGGGACTATGGAAGCAGGTTTTTCTGCGCTGACGCTGGCGAAATGGGGCGAAAAGATGTCAGCCCCATCCCTTGATGCTGCGCGGTGGCGACGTCAGTCCAGCTCGACCATCTCGAAGTCGTCCTTGGTCACGCCGCAATCCGGGCAGGTCCAGGTGTCGGGGATGTCTTCCCAGCGCGTGCCCGGCTCGATGCCCTCGTCCGGCAGCCCCAGGGCTTCGTCGTAGATGAAGCCGCAAACGACGCACATCCATTTGCGAAGGGTGGTTTCGGTGCTCTGGCTCATGGTTTTGCGTACTGTCGTGGAACGGGAAAGTCCCACATTCTGTCACATCCCCAAAGGAATCCCATGACATCCCTCCTCCGATCCCCACTCAGCGGCAAGGGCGTCTACGCCATCACCGACGGCCCCCGCGACGACCTCTTCGCCGCCGTGGAAGCCGCCCTCGCGGGTGGCGCGCGCCTCTTGCAGTACCGTGACAAGACGGCCGATACCGATCGGCGCCGCTCCGAAGCCGACGAGATTTCACGCATCTGTGCCCGCTATGGCGTGCCCTTCATCGTCAACGACGACGTCGCACTCGCCCACGAGACCGGCGGCGGCGTTCACCTGGGTCGTGAAGACGTTTCCATCGCCGACGCGCGCGACGTGCTCGGCCCGGACGCGATCATCGGCGTTTCCTGCTATGGCTCCATCGAACGCGCCCGCCAACTAGCCGCCGAAGGCGCCGATTACCTGGCTTTTGGCGCGATGTATCCCTCCACGACCAAGCCCCACGCGCCAGTCGCTCCGCACGACGTATTGACGCAGGCACGCTCACTGGGCCTTCCGGTCGTGGCGATCGGCGGGATCAGCGTCGACAATGCACAGGCCGTGATCGACGCGGGCGCCAACTACATCGCCGTGGTCTCCGCCATCTTCGCCGCGCCGGATATCCAGACGGCGACACGCCGTTTCGCCGACCTTTTCGACCCCCGCCCCGGAATCATTCGATGACCACGAACCACGAACTCTTCGACCGCGCCCGACAACTGCTGCCCGGCGGCGTCAATTCGCCCGTGCGCGCCTTCAAGTCGGTCGGCGGCGAACCGTTCTTCACCGCGCGCGCCGACGGCGCGTATCTCTGGGACGTGGAAGGCAAGCGCTACATCGACTACGTGGGGTCGTGGGGCCCGATGATCGTCGGGCACAACCATCCCGCGGTGCGCGAGGCGGTCCAGCGGGCGGTGCTCGATGGCTTGTCCTTCGGCACGCCCTGCGCCGCCGAAGTGACGATGGCCGAGACGATCGTTTCGCTGATTCCCTCGGTGGACATGGTCCGCATGGTGAACTCCGGCACCGAAGCGACGATGTCGGCGATCCGCCTGGCCCGTGGCGCCACCGGCCGCAGCAAGATCGTGAAGTTCGAAGGCTGCTACCACGGCCATGGGGACAGTTTCCTCGTGAAGGCCGGCTCGGGCGCCCTCACCTTCGGCGTGCCGACTTCGCCGGGCGTGCCCAAGGCCGCGGCCGACCTCACCCTCACGCTTCCGTACAACGACATCGAGGCGGCACGGGAACTGTTCGCCGAGCACGGTGGCGACATCGCCGGCCTGATCATCGAGCCGGTCGCCGGCAACATGAACTGCATTCCGCCGAAAGACGGTTATCTCGCCGCGCTGCGGGAGTTGTGCACGCAGCACGGCGCGCTGCTGATCTTCGACGAAGTGATGACGGGCTTTCGCGTCGCCCTGGGCGGGGCCCAGGCCCACTATGGCATCACCCCTGACCTGACCTGCTTCGGCAAGATCATCGGTGGCGGCATGCCGGTCGGTGCCTATGGCGGTCGCCGCGACCTGATGCAGCAGATCGCCCCCTCGGGCCCGATCTACCAGGCGGGTACCTTGTCGGGGAATCCGGTCGCCATGGCCGCCGGCCTGGCGATGCTCCAGCTGATCCAGGCACCGGGTTTCCACGACGACCTCACCGCACGCACCGTGCGGCTCACCGACGGCATCCTGGGAGCGGCGCGCAAGGCCGGCATTCCTTTCAGCGTGAACCGTGTCGGCGCGATGTTCGGCTTGTTCTTCACGAACGAGACGGTGGAAAGCTATGCGCAGGCCACCGCGGCGGATGTGGCGGCCTTCAACCGCTTCTTCCACGGCATGCTCGAACGCGGCGTGTATCTCGCGCCGTCGGCGTTCGAGGCGGGATTCGTGTCGAGCGCGCATGGCGACGCGGAAATCGAGGCGACGATCGACGCGGCTACCGCGACGTTCGCCACGCTGTAACGCAACCCAGCTTCACTGTGGGAGCCGCTTCAGCGGCGATGGGTGCTTGCCGCACCCTGGCCCGCTGCCGCGGGATCGCCGACGGAGTCGGCTCCCACAAATGCTTGGCGCAACTGGCCCGCTGCCGCGGGATCGCCGACAAGGTCGGCTCCCACCAGGGCGGAGTCGGCTCCGGTTCGATCAGGCGACCTTCGCTTCCTTCGCGAACTCGGCCAGGGTGGCGTGCAGGCGTTTCAGGCCCTCGGCCACTTCTTCGTCCGTGATCGTCAGCGGGGGCACGATACGCAGCACGTCCGGCCCGGCCTGGAGGATCAGCAGGCCGTGGGCGGCGGCGATATCCAGTATCTCGCCGGCGCGGCCCTTGTATGAGGCATCGAGGACGGCGCCCAGCATCAGGCCGCGGCCACGCACTTCCGAGAACAGCTGGAACTCGTGGTTGAGCTTGTCGAGGCCCTTGCGGATGTCGTTGGACTGGCGCTCCACGTTGAGCAGCACGGTAGGCGAGGCGATCTTGGCCAGGGCCACGCGCGCCACCGCCGCGCCCATGGGATTGCCGCCGAAGGTCGTGCCGTGGGCACCGAACTGCATCACCTCGGCCACCTTCGGTCCCGCCAGCATCGCGCCGATGGGGAAGCCGCCACCGAGCGCCTTGGCCAGCGTGACGATGTCGGGGGTGACGTGGTCGTGGCTATGCGCGAACAGCGTGCCAGTGCGGCCCATGCCGCACTGGATCTCGTCGAGCACCATCAGCGCGCCGTGCTCGTCGCACAGCTCGCGCACCTTCTTCAGGAAGCCCGGCGCGGCCGGCATCACGCCGCCCTCGCCTTGCACCGGCTCGAGCATGACGGCGGCGACGCCACCCTGGGCGAACGCTTCTTCCAGTGCCGCCGGGTCGTTGAACGGCACATAGCGGAAGCCGCCGGGCAACGGCTCGTAGCCTTCCTGGTATTTCGGCTGCGCGGTCGCGGTGACCGTGGCGAGCGTGCGTCCGTGGAACGAGCCCTTGAAGGTGACGATCACCCGCTCTTCGGGGGTACGCCCCTGCGAGGCCGCCCACTTGCGCACCAGCTTGATCGCGGCCTCGTTCGCCTCGGCGCCGGAATTGCACAGGAAAACACGCTCGGCGAACGGCGCGTGGTCGACCAGTTCCTGCGCCAGGCGCAACGGCGGCTCGGAATAGAAGACATTGCTGGCGTGCCAGAGCTTCTGCGCCTGGGCGACCAGCGCCTCGAGGAGATCGGGGTCCTGGTGACCGAGCGAGTTCACCGCGATACCGGCCCCGAAATCCAGGTAATCACGACCCTGCGTGTCCCATACCCGCGCGCCCTTGCCGTGGTCGAGCACGACATCGCGCGGACGGTAGACGGGCAGCCAGTAACGCTTGCCCAGGCCGAGGAGATCGGAGGGATCGACAGGATGCGACGACATCGGAACGGACTCCTGGCCCCAGGCGCGGCACCGGGGCCCATGCAGGATGGATGCGCATGCACGCGCGTGAAAACGCATCGTATAAGGCGGTGGGCGCGCCGACAACGTGCGACGTGTGTCTCCCTTGCAACGGCGTGTTACACGTCGCTACACCGGCTGAACGGCCGGCGTCCGGGCCGTCGCAAAAAATTCCTTGCGAATCAAAGCATCGACACGGTGGCACGGCGCTTGCTGCCCTTCAGGGGCAAGGCCCTGTGAAGCCGCGTGGTTCGCTCGCCCGACGACCCTGCCAAGCCGGACGAACGAATGGGAACTCCCGGTCCTCCCGAGGACCGGGAGTTTTCTTTTCCGCGGCGGGTGGAACCAGGGTGGTCAACGCAACTGATCGAGGGCCAGTTGATGCTTCTTGCAAAGCCGATAGACGGTGACGCGGGAAACGCGCAGGCGGCGCGCGCATTCGCTGATGTTGAAGGCGCTCGCGCGCAGGCAATCGACGATCGCCTCGCGCTCGGCCGAGGTACGTGCGCTACCGAGGCTGTCGCGATCGCCAGCGGTCGTGTCCAGGCTCAACTCCAGGTCCTCCGGCGTGATCAGCGCATCCTCGGCGATCACCGCCGCGCGCTGCACGCGGTTCATCAACTCGCGCACGTTGCCGGGCCACGCGAATCCGTTCATCGCCTTGCGCGCGTTCGCACTGAACGCGCGGGCCCGCGTTCCATAACTCTCGCGGAAGGCGTCGAGGAAATGCTGGGCCAGCAATTCGATGTCGCCCTGGCGCTCGCGAAGCGGCGGCATGCGCAGGCGCAGCACGTTGAGGCGGTAGAACAGGTCCTCGCGGAAGCGCCCCTGCGCCACCGCCTTTTCCAGGTCCACGTGCGTCGCGGCGAGCACGCGCACGTCCACCTTGATCGACTGGCAACTGCCGATCCGCTCGATCGTTCCCTCCTGCAACACGCGCAGCAGGTTGGTCTGCGCATCCAGCGGCAGGTCGCCGATCTCGTCCAGGAAGACGATGCCGCCGTCGGCGGATTCGAAGTGGCCGATACGCCGCGCGGTGGCCCCCGTGAAAGCCCCTCGCTCGTGACCGAACAACTCCGACTGCACGAGGTTGGCCGGCAAGGCGCCGCAATTGATCGCCGCGAACGGCCGGTCGCTGCGCGAGGAAATCTGGTGCAAGGCGCGCGCGGCCATTTCCTTGCCGGTACCGGTCTCGCCGGTGATCAGCAAGGGCAATTCCACGGGCGCGAACTTGCGGATGTTCTGCGACAGCGCGCGGATGGCCGGGCTGCTGCCGGTCAGCATGCTGGGCTGGTCGTCGACATGCGCCATGCCATCGCCGGGAACGCGGGCGAGCGCGCGGCGCAACGCGCTGAACGACGAAGGGCCGTCGATGATCTCGAACGCCTGCGGCAATACATGACGAACGGAAGGGTCTCGCATGGGCGTCCGCGCGCTGGTCAGGCCGATCCAGACCATGCCCGGATGCGATTCACGCAAACCGGCGAGGACACGCACGGCCGCTTGCGCACTGGCACGCAGGTCCACCACCGCGATGGCGGCGTCGCCGCATTCCGGCGATCCGGCATCCTCGCGCGCCGGGTCGGCGACCAGCGTTCGCCAGCCTGCCCGGATCAGCCCGAAGTGTTCCTCGACGCTCGGTCTGCCTATCCAAACGACGCAACGTCCCGTCGATTCCCCGCGCGACATGCCTGCTCCTCACCCGTCTCGTGGCCTGCTGTCGGCTTCGCGGGCTCATCCTCGGACCCGCCGCCGGCACCCCTGCAGGCCGGCAAGCCCCACTTTGCCGCCCTTGTCCAAGCATGGGCGACCGGGATCGACGGTATACCCGCTTGCCGAAAGCGGCCATACGCCAAACGGGCTAGCCGTTGCCGCTAGAGGAACAGGTCGGGCAGCAGCGGGTTGCCTGGCACCACGGCGTAGCGATCGAAGTCGTGCACGCCTTCCTCGCGCAACACGTCCTCGTCGATGCAGAAACGCCCGGTGAAGTCCCGTGACGGTTTCGTGAGGATCGCGTGGGCCGCGTCGGCCACGATCCCGGGCGTACGGCAATTTTCAGGACGTACCGTATCGCCGAGCATGGCGATGGCGGCGGTCGCGATCACCGTTCGTGGCCACAACGCGTTCACCGCGATGCCCATCGGGGCGAATTCCGGCGCCATGCCGAGCACGCAGTGACTCATGCCGAACTTCGCGATGGTGTACGCCACGTGAGGCGCGTACCACCTCGGATCGATGCTCGGTGGCGGCGAAAGCATCAACACGTGCGGATTCGCCGCTTCCTTCAGGAACGGCAGGCAAGCCTGCGTCGCGAGGAAGGTACCGCGCGTGTTCACCTCGTGCATGAGGTCGAAACGCTTCATCGGCGTGTCCTCCACGCCGGCCAGCCAGATCGCGCTGGCGTTGTTCACCAGGATGTCGATCCCGCCGAAGCGTTCCGCGGCGGTGGCGGCCGCCATGCGCACTTCGGCTTCCTCGCGGATGTCGACCTTGAGCGGCAGGGCGACACCACCGGCTGCCTCGATCTCGGCGGCGGCGGTGTGGATGGTGCCCGGCAAGCGCGGGTTGGGCACGTTGCTCTTCGCCGCGATGACGACATTGGCGCCGTCGCGCGCGGCGCGCAGGGCGATCGCGAGCCCGATGCCGCGCGATGCCCCGGTGATGAACAGCGTCTTGCCGGCGAGCGTCGTCATGGCCGATGCCTCATGCACGTTGGAAACGCGGAAGGATATCGCGCAGTTCGGCAAGGCGTTGCAGGGGATCGGCAAGCTCCAGCATGTGCTGGCACTCGTCCGGGTCCAGCGGCAGCAGTTCGGACAGGCGGAAGCCCACCCAGCTCGCGTCGTCGGCCTTCGACGCCACGTCGTTGCGCCATGGCGGCGACATCTGCTCGGAGAGACGCTCCAGGATGGTCGCCAGCAAGCCGAACTCGGCCGGCAAGGGAATGGTTTCCTCGTCCTGCCAGGTGGCGATATCGCCGCGCACCTGGCCGTCCGAACGCACGCGCGTGCGCATGACCCGGAAGCGCCGCCCGCCCTCGGCGACGATGCCGAGCAGGCCGTCCTCACGGGTGTGGAAATCGGTGATCGTGGCCAGCGTGCCCACGGCGGCGGGGACGGCGGGCTGCCCCGCCTCGCGGCCTTCGAGGATCATGCACACGCCGAAGGCCCGGCCGGTGCGCGCGCATTCGCGCACCAGGTCGATGTAGCGCGGCTCGAAGATGCGCAATTGCAGGTGACCGCCCGGAAAGAGGACGTTCGACAGGGGAAACAGCGGAAGGTCGAGGGCGGGCGTGGTCGCGGCCATGCCCGTGAGTCTAACCTGCGTCCAGCGCCGCGAAGAAGCGCCGCGGTGCTCCTTCGAAGCCGCCATTGGACATGAACACCACGTGGTCGCCTTCGCGTGCTTCCGCGGCGAGCGCGGCGACCAGGCCATCCACGGTGGGCGCGGTGGCGCCGCGGCCATCGAGCGCCGCGGTCACCTTCCCCGCATCCCAGGCAAGCTCGGGGCGGTGCAGGAAGACCACGCGGTCCGCATCGGCCAGCGAAGGCGCCAGCGCCTCGGCATGCGCGCCGAGCCGCATCGAGTTCGAACGCGGTTCCAGCGCCACGAGGATGCGCGCGCCGCCGACCTTCGCCCGCAGGCCCGCCAGCGTCGTGGCGATGGCCGTCGGATGGTGGGCGAAGTCGTCGTACACGGTCACGCCACGCGTCGTGCCGATGAGTTCCATGCGCCGCTTCACGCTCGCGAAACCGCCGAAAGCCGGCAGCAGCGCGACGGGATCGGCACCGGCCGCCGTCGCCGCGGCGAGCGCGGCCAGCGCGTTCATGACGTTATGCCGGCCCAGCGATTCCCAGCGAACTTCGCCCAACGGCATGCCGGCGCGGTGCACGCGGAAATGCGAGCCGTCGGCGGACAGCAGTTCGGCGCGCCAGTCGCCGGCATCGATGCCGAAGGTTTCCACCGGCGTCCACGCCCCCATCGCCAGCACCTCGGCCAGATAGGCGTCCTCGGCGTTGACGATCAGGCGGCCATTGCCCGGGACGGTGCGCACCAGGTGGTGGAACTGGCGCTGGATCGCCGCCACGTCGGGGAAGATATCCGCGTGGTCGTATTCGAGGTTGTTGAGGATCGCGATGCGCGGCCGGTAATGGACGAACTTCGAGCGCTTGTCGAAAAAGGCCGAATCGTATTCGTCGGCCTCGATCACGAAGGGCTTGCCCTCGCCACGCCGTGCCGAGACGTCGAAGTTGCCCGGCACGCCGCCGATCAGGAAGCCCGGCGACAGGCCGGCGGACTCGAGCAGGTGCGCCAGCAGGCTGGTCGTCGTGGTCTTGCCATGCGTGCCGGCCACGGCCAGCACCTCGCGACCGCCGAGCAGGGTCTCACCCAGCCACTGCGGCCCGGAGATGTAGCGCAGGCCCTCGTCGAGCATGTATTCCACGGCGGGATTGCCACGCGTCATGGCGTTGCCGACCACGACCAGGTCGGGCGCCGGCTGCAGGTGTTCCGCCTTGTAGCCCTGCATCAGGGCGATGCCGAGATCCTGGAGCTGGGTGCTCATGGGCGGGTAGACGTTGGCGTCGGAACCTTCGACGGTGAGGCCGAGTTCGCGTGCGAGCGCGGCCACGCCGCCCATGAAGGTGCCGCAGATACCGAGGATATGGACGCGCATGAGGAGGCTCGTCTTGGCGCGGCGCGAAGGCACCGCGGAGATCCGCCGGCCAGGCCGGCGGACCAGAGGGGATCAGGCGCTGGCGGCCTTGACGCCACCGGGCAGTACGTCCAGCACGCGCTGGGTCACCTCGTCGAGCTCGCCGACGCCGTCGACCACCTGCAGCTTGCCGCGCTGCTTGTAGAAGTCGGCCACCGGAGCGGTCTGGTCGGCGTAGATGCCGAGGCGCCGCTTGACCGTGTCCGGGTTGTCGTCCGGGCGGCCTTCCTTCTCGAAACGCACCTCGCAACGATCGATGATGGCCGAATCGGGCACGTCGAGCTTCACCACGACATCCAGCGGCTGACCGATCCGCGCCAGCACGGTATCGAGCGCGTCGGCCTGGGCCAGGTTGCGCGGGTAGCCGTCGAGGATGAAGCCCGGCTTCGCGTCGGGCTCGCCCAGGCGGTGCTCGATGATGCCGAGCATGATGTCGTCGGGCAGCAGCTGGCCGGCGTCCATGAGGCCCTTGGCCTTGAGGCCCAGTTCGGTGCCGGCCTTGATCTCCGCGCGCAACAGGTCGCCGGTGGAGATGTGCGGTACGCCGAGGCGTTCCTTGAGGCGGGTGGCCTGGGTACCCTTGCCGGAACCGGGGGCGCCGAATAGCACGAGTCGCATTGATGCTCCGTTTCGTCGGACGCACGGGGCAAACCCGCCGCCGGACACGAGAAAATGGGTCTCAAGGTAACGGCAGCGGCGCCGCCGCGTCAAACGGCTGAAATACTGGCCCCGTTCAAGCCACCGTGACGCCGGGCGCGTTACCCTGCGCTTCCCGCCTCACCAGAAGGATGCGAAGCATGGCCGCCGGCAAACTCCTCTACGCCCAGTCGGGCGGTGTCTCCGCCGTGATCAATGCCACCGCCGCGGGCGTGATCGAGACGGCCCGGGACAAGGGCATCGTGGTGTATGCCGCGCGCAACGGCATCCTCGGCGCGCTGCGCGAGGAACTCATCGACACCTCGAAGGAAGCCAAGGCCAACATCGCCGCGCTCAAGCACACGCCGGGCGGCGCCTTCGGCTCCTGCCGCTACAAGCTGAAGTCGCTGGAGGAGAACCGCGCGGAGTACGAACGCCTGATCGAGGTCTTCAAGGCGCACGACATCCGCACCTTCCTCTACAACGGCGGCAACGATTCGGCGGATACCGCCAACAAGGTGTCGAAGATCGGCCAGGCACTCGGCTACGAGGTGAACTGCATCGGCGTGCCGAAGACGATCGACAACGACCTGGTGGTGACCGATACCTGCCCGGGCTTCGGCTCGGTCGCCAAGTACACGGCGATCGCCGTGCGCGAGGCCAGCCTCGATGTCGCCTCCATGATGGATACCTCCACCAAGGTCTTCATCATCGAGGTGATGGGCCGCCATGCGGGCTGGATCGCCGCGGCCGCGGGACTCGCCGGTTCGTCGCCGGGCGATCCGCCGCACGTCATCCTGTTCCCGGAGAACGTGTTCGATCCGGAAGCATTCCTGGCCAAGGTCAAGGCCACGGTGGAAAAGGTCGGCTATTGCACCGTCGTCGTGTCGGAAGGCGTCAAGAACAAGGAGGGCCAGTTCCTCGCCGAGTCCGGCGCGCGCGACGCGTTCGGCCATGCGCAACTGGGCGGCGCCGCGCCGGTACTGGCCGCGCTGGTGCGCGAGAAGCTGGGCTACAAGTACCACTGGGCCCTGCCCGACTACCTGCAGCGTTCGGCGCGGCACGTCGCTTCCAAGACCGACCTCGAACAAGCCTATGCCGTGGGCAAGAAGGCGGTGGAATACGCGGCGGAAGGACTCAACGCCGTCATGCCGGTGATCGTGCGCACGTCGGACGAGCCGTACAAGTGGAAGATCGAGGCGGCGCCGCTGGACAAGATCGCCAACCATGAGAAGAAGATGCCGAAGAACTTCATCTCGAAGGATGGTTTCGGCATCACCGCGGCGGCGCGCCGTTACCTGGCGCCGCTGATCCAGGGCGAGGCCCCCCCCCCGTATGGCGCCGATGGCCTGCCGGTGTATGTGACGCTGAAGAATGCGGCGGTGCCGAGGAAGTTGAAGAAGTTCGCGATCGGATAGTCGCGCGCCCATTGTGGGAGCCGCTTCAGCGGCGATGGGTGCTTGCGGTGGACTGGCCCGCTGCCGCGGGATCGCCGACAGGGTCGGCTCCCACCAGGGCGCCTAGCCCAGCACCTCCTGCAATTGCTTGAGGTCGCGCACGAAATCAGCGAAGCCCTGCTCGCGCGCCTCATGTCCCGGCAAGCGCAGCAGGTATGACGGATGCACCGTGGCCAATCCACGGCGGCCATCCGCCAGTTCTATCCAGCGCCCACGTTCGGCCATCAGCCGGAACGATGACCCGAACACCGCCTGCGCCGCCATCGCACCCAGGCATACGATGCCTTTCGGATCGATGCGGTCGATCTCCGCCGCGAGCCACGGCCGGCATGCCGCCTGTTCTTCCGCGTTCGCCCGCTTGTGCAAGCGCACCTTCCCCCGCGGTTCGAACTTGAAGTGTTTCACGGCGTTGGTGACGTAGAGCGCGCCACGTTCGATGCCTGCCGCCTCCAGCGCACGATCGAACAACTTGCCTGCCGGACCGACGAACGGCTTGCCGGCCAGGTCTTCCTGGTCGCCAGGCTGTTCGCCGATCACCACGATCCGCGCATGCGCCGACCCCTCGCCGAAGACCGTCTGCGTCGCCGGCTTCCACAGATCGCACGCCCGGCACTCACGCGCCTGCTTGCGCAAGGCCGTGATGCTGCCTCGCGGCGCCTCGGCGGCGGCCTTCTGCAAAGGCGTGATCTTCTTTTTCGGAATCGTGGGCTGCTTGTCGACCATGGCCTCCATCCTCGGCAACGCACCGGAGCGGCTTGCCCCGTGTCCGAGCGGGAGCCTCTCGCCGTCGCGGTGCGCGATACGTGACGGCGCCAGCAAGGACCAGTGCATACCAATGAACCGCCAGGCCACCCGGTGGGAGCCGATCCAGCCGACCCTGTCGGCGATGTCCAGGGCCAAAGCGGCCGCTATCATGAAGCGTCATTCTTCCCGGACCCGCCATGGACCTCATCATCCGCCACGCCAACCTTCCCGACGGCCGCACGGACGTCGACATCGGGATCGTGGACGGCCGTTTCGCGGCGATCCAGCCAGGCCTGCCGGCGAAGGGCACCGAAGAGGTCGACGCACGGGGCCGGCTCGTCGCGCCACCCTTCGTCGACGCGCACTTCCACATGGATGCCACGCTCTCGCTCGGCCTGCCGCGCCTGAACGCCTCGGGCACCTTGCTCGAAGGCATCGCGCTGTGGGGCGAACTGAAACCCGACCTCACCCAGCATGCGCTGGTCGATCGCGCGATGGCCTATTGCGACATGGCCGTGGCGCAGGGGCTGCTCGCGATTCGCAGCCATGTGGACGTCTGCGACGATCGCCTGCTGGCGGTCGAGGCGTTGCTCGAAGTGAAGCGCCGGGTCGCTCCCTACCTGCACCTCGAACTGGTGGCTTTCCCGCAGGACGGCCTGCTGCGTTCGTCCCATGCGAAGGCGAACCTCGTGCGCGCGCTGGACATGGGCGTGGAGGTGGTCGGCGGCATACCGCACTTCGAACGAACGATGGCCGACGGCGCGGCCTCCATCCGCTGGTTGTGCGAACTGGCGGCCGAACGCGGCCTGCGCGTGGACATGCATTGCGACGAGTCCGACGACCCTTTGTCGCGACACATCGAGACACTGGCCGCCGAAACCATCCGCACGGGCTTGCAGGGGCGGGTGACGGGCTCGCACCTCACCTCGATGCATTCGATGGACAACTACTACGTGTCGAAGCTGCTGCCGCTCATCGCGGAAGCCGGCGTGCACGCGATCGCCAATCCACTCATCAACATCACCCTGCAAGGCCGGCACGACACATACCCGAAACGGCGCGGCATGACCCGCGTGCCCGAGCTCATGGATGCGGGCGTGAACGTCGCCTTCGGCCACGACTGCGTCATGGACCCCTGGTACGGCATGGGCTCCGCCGACATGCTCGACGTGGCGCACATGGGCCTGCACGTGGCGCAAATGACGTCCACCACGGGCGTGGCGCGGGCCTTCGCCGCCGTGACCGCCAACGCGGCGCAGGTGCTCGGCCTGGAGGGATACGGCATCGTGCCGGGAAACCGCGCCGACCTCGTGCTCTTGCAGGCCGGCGACGCCTACGAGGCCATCCGGCTCAAGGCGAACCGCCTGCTGGTGGTGCGCGGGGGACGCATCCTGGCCCGGACGCCTGAACGGAGAACGGCACTCCACCTGCCGGAACGCCCGGAAAACCTGAGCCTGGAATTCCGCCCGGGCTCGATTTCCTGAACGCACCAGTTCAATAGCTGTCGCGGCAATGAACACTTTCCTGAATCTTTCAATTCGTAGGACTTCGCGTTCAGCCAACGCTGCCTAGCATCCGAATCGTCGATCGGCCGCGGTGACCCGCGGGGTGACGATCGTCCTGGGAGACCTATGATGAAAACGATGCTGCGTACCGCGTTCGCCGTCCTCGCGCTGGCCACCACCACGGCGGCATTCGCCGACGACCATGGGCGCGGCGACCGCGACCACGGCCGTGATCGCGACCGCCACGGCTACGACCGCCGTCACGACGACCGCGGCTGGCGCCACGACAACGACTGGCGCGGGCATCGTCCGCCGCCGCGTTATTACGGCCACGGCTACGACCACCGTTATGACCACCGCCCGGTCTATTACCACCGGCCGCCACCGCCGCGTTACTACGGCCATTGGGAGCGCGGGCACCGCTACTACGGACGCAACGTGGTCGTGTACGACTACGGCAGCTATCGCCTGCGTCCCCCGCCGCGCGGCTACCACTGGGTCCGCGAGAACAACGATTTCCTCCTGGTCGCGATCGCGACGGGCATCATCTTCGACATCGCCACGCGTTAACGGGAGACACGAATCATGAAATCGTTCGGCAAACTAGTGTTCTGCATCGCCGCCCTGGGTGCGATCGCGCCTGCGTTCGCCCTGGACCCTCCGCGTGGTGGCCCGCCGGGACAGGACCGCCGCGACGACAGGCACGACGATCGTGACGATCGCCATGACGATCGCCGCGACTGGCACGACGACCGCGGCAACCACCGCGGGCCGCCGCCGCATGCACGCAGCTGGCAGCGCGGTCATCGCTACGACGGCCGCGTCATCATCGTGAACGACTACCGCGTGCGCCATCTGCGCGAGCCGCCACGCGGTTATCACTGGGTCCGCGACGACGACAGCGATCAATACCTGCTCGTGGCCATCGCCACCGGCATCATCCTGGATATCGCCACGCGGTAATCCGGACGTGCGCTGCGGCACCTACGCCGCAGCGCACAACACCTTCCCCCGCCTCCCCTGCCTATACTCGGATCGGGCCCCATGTTGGGCTCCCACAATTCGGGGAGGCTTCGATGCTGCAGCAGTACGGTTTATGGATCGCGCTGGCATGTGCGGTCGTTGCGATTCTGTACGGTGCGTTTTCGGTCAGTTGGGTCTTGGCCAGGTCGCCGGGCAACGAACGAATGCAGGAGATCGCCGCGGCGATCCAGGAAGGCGCCCGCGCTTACCTCAACCGCCAATACGCCACCATCGGCGTCGTCGGCATCGTGCTTTTCCTACTCATCGGCATCTTCCTCGACTGGGGGACCGCGATCGGCTTCGCGCTGGGGGCGGTGCTCTCGGGGGCGGCCGGCTACATCGGCATGAACGTGTCCGTTCGCGCCAACGTACGTACCGCCGAGGCCGCCAGAAGCGGCCTTTCTTCTGCCCTCGCCGTGGCCTTCCGTGGCGGCGCCGTCACCGGCATGCTGGTGGTCGGCCTTGGCCTGCTCGGCGTGGCCGGCTATTACGGCGTGCTCACCCACATGGGCTACGAGCGCACGCATGTCCTGCATTCGCTGGTGGGCCTGGCCTTCGGGTCCTCATTGATCTCGATCTTCGCGCGCCTGGGTGGCGGCATCTTCACCAAGGGCGCCGACGTGGGCGCGGATCTCGTGGGCAAGGTCGAGGCCGGCATTCCCGAGGACGACCCGCGCAATCCGGCGGTCATCGCGGACAACGTCGGCGACAACGTCGGCGATTGCGCCGGCATGGCCGCCGACCTCTTCGAAACCTACGCGGTGACCCTGATCGCCACGATGTTGCTGGGCGGCGTGATGGCGACGGAGGTCGGTCCCTCGGGCGTGCTCTACCCATTGGTGCTCGGCGGCGCCTCGATCGTGGCCTCGGTCATCGGCACGTTCTTCGTGAAGATCCGCGGCGGCAAGATCATGAACGCCCTTTATGCCGGCGTGGCCGTTTCCGCCGTGCTGGCGGCGGTCGCGTTCTGGCCGATCACCCAGTCGTTGATGGCCGATGCCGCGTTCGGCCCGGGCCGCATCTACGGCTGCGCGATCATCGGCCTGGTGCTTACCGGCGCCATGGTGGTGATCACCGAGTACTACACCGCGACCGAATTCCGGCCGGTACGCCACGTGGCGCAATCCTCGACCACCGGCCACGCGACCAACATCATCGCCGGGCTCGGCGTTTCGATGAAATCCACCGCGCTGCCGGTGCTCGCGGTGTGCGCGGCGATCTGGGGAGCCTTCGCGCTGGCCGGCCTCTATGGCATCGCCATCGCGGCCACGGCCATGCTGAGCATGACCGGGATGATCGTGGCGCTGGATGCCTACGGACCGATCACCGACAACGCGGGCGGCATCGCCGAGATGGCCGAACTTCCCGCCGAGGTGCGCGGCGTGACCGATCCGCTGGATGCCGTGGGCAACACGACCAAGGCGGTGACCAAGGGCTATGCGATCGGTTCGGCGGGCCTCGCCGCCCTGGTGCTGTTCGCCGACTACACGCACAACCTGAACCTGCATTTCGGCGGTACCGAGGTGCGCTTCGACTTGTCCAACCACTACGTGATCATCGGCCTGTTGATCGGCGGCCTGATCCCTTACCTGTTCGCCGCCATGGCGATGGAAGCGGTCGGCCGTGCCGCCGGTTCGGTCGTCGAGGAGGTACGCCGCCAGTTCCGCGAGATCGCCGGGATCATGGAAGGCACGACCAAGCCCGATTACTCGCGGGCCGTGGACCTGCTCACCCGATCGGCGATCCGCGAGATGCTGATTCCGTCATTGTTGCCGGTGCTGGTGCCCGTGGTGGTGATCTTCGGCTTCAAGTGGTTGGGCGGCCCCGAGGCCGGCGCGCAGGCGCTGGGCGGCGTGCTGATCGGCACGATCGTCACCGGCTTGTTCGTGGCCATCTCGATGACCACGGGCGGCGGCGCCTGGGACAACGCCAAGAAGTACATCGAGGACGGCCACTTCGGCGGCAAGGGTTCCGATGCGCACAAGGCGGCGGTCACCGGCGATACCGTGGGCGATCCGTACAAGGACACGGCGGGACCGGCGGTGAATCCGTTGATCAAGATCATCAATATCGTGGCGTTGTTGTTGATTCCGTTGCTTTAGGCGTCGTCTGCTGCTTCAGGGGTGCACCGGCTTCAGGAGCATCGCCGACAGGGTCGGCTCCCACCAGGGCGAGGCAAGCCTGGTGGGAGCCGGGCTTGCCTCACCCTGGTGGGAGCCGACTTGTCGGCGATCCCGCGGCAGCGGGCCAGTTCATCGCAAGCACCCATCGCCGCTGAAGCGGCTCCCACAGTGCAGCGGCTCCCACGGGGAAGCGGCTCGACGGATATGCCATCCCAGGATGGGCAGATCCCGGGATAGGTAGGAAGTCATGGCGCCCATGGCATCGCCGCTGCGCTAATGTCGGCCTTCGCCCCCAAGGACTATCGACCCATGCATCGACGCTGGATTGCGCTGGCCATCGCCCTTACCTTCAGTGGCATGACCCAAGCCCACGAAACACCCAAGACCGCCGCGCCCGCCATCGAAGCCGGCGCCGATGATGAAAACCTCTGGCTCGACGACATCGACGGCGCCAAGCCGCTGGAATGGGTCAAGGCGCGCAACGCCGAGACCGTCGCCAAGTACGCGGAAGGCGAGGATTTCAAGACCCTCGACGCGCGCATCCTCGAGGTACTCGATTCGGATGCGAAGATCCCGATGGTCTCGAAGATCGGCGACCACTTCTACAACTTCTGGCGCGACAAGCAGCACCCGAAGGGCCTGTGGCGGCGGACGACACTGGCCGAGTACCGCAAGGACAAGCCCGCCTGGGAAACCGTGATCGATCTCGACGCGCTCGCCGCCTCCGAAAAGGAAAACTGGGTATGGCACAGCGCGCAGTGCCTCAAGCCCGACTATCGCCGCTGCCTCGTCTCGCTCTCGCGCGGTGGCGCGGACGCCGACGTGGTGCGCGAGTTCGACCTGTCGACGAAGACCTTCGTCGAAGGTGGATTCACCCTGCCCGAGGCGAAGAGCCAGGTCGCGTGGATCGACGACGACCACATCTACGTCGCCACGGACTTCGGCCCCGGCTCCATGACGACATCGAGCTATCCGCGCATCGTGAAGGAGTGGAAACGCGGTACCCCGCTCTCTTCCGCTACGACGGTGTACGAGGGCAAGCCGACCGATATGTCGATCTGGGCTTACCACGACCGCACGCCCGGCTTCGAACGTGATTTCGTGCAGCGAGCGCTCGAGTTCTACAACTCGGAAACCTTCCTGCGCGGCAAGGACGGCAAGCTTACGAAAATCGACGTACCGACCGACGCCGAAACCGACGTCGAACGCGAATGGCTGCTGATCGAGCTGCGCACCCCCTGGACCGTGGGTGGCAAGACCTATCCGTCCGGCTCGTTGCTGGCGGCGAAGTTCGACGACTACATGGCTGGCAAGCGCGAGATCACGGTGCTGTTCATGCCTGACGAGCACACCTCGCTGTCGGGCCACTCGTGGACCCGCCATCACCTGATCCTCAACCTGATGCGCGATGTCGTCAGCCAGATCCAGGTCCTGACGCCAGCCGATACGGGGGCATGGAAGAGTGAAACACTGAGCGGCGCGCCGGCGCTGAGTACGATGCAGGCCGGCGGCATCGACGCCGACGAGAGCGACGAGTACTTCCTCACCGTCTCCGGCTACCTGCAGCCCACCACGCTCTACTACGGCACGCTGGGCAAGGGCGAGCGCGAGGCGATCAAGCACAGTCCGGCGTTCTTCGATGCCTCGCGCTTCGTCGTGAGCCAGCATTTCGCCACCTCCAAGGACGGCACCAAGGTGCCCTATTTCGAGATCGCTCCGAAGGCGATGAAGGCCGACGGCAACAACCCGACCCTGGTCTACGGCTACGGCGGCTTCGAAATCCCCCTGCAACCGATGTATTCGGCCGGTGTCGGCCGCGCATGGCTGGAAAAGGGCGGCGTCTATGTCGTCGCCAATATCCGCGGTGGCGGCGAGTACGGCCCGCGCTGGCACCAGGCGGCGGTGAAGGCGAACCGCCCCCGGGCCTACGAGGATTTCGCGGCCGTGTCGCAAGACCTGATCGATCGGAAGATCACCAGCCCGCGCCACCTGGGCATGATGGGCGGCAGCAATGGCGGCCTGCTGGCAGGCAACATGCTGACCAGGTATCCGCAGCTGTACGGGGCGGTGGTGAGCCAGGTCGCCCTGCTGGACATGAAGCGCTATCCGCACATGTCGGCCGGCGCCTCTTGGATGGCCGAATACGGCGATCCGGACAAGCCGGAGGAATGGAAGTACATCCAGACCTTCTCGCCGTACCACAACCTGCACAAGGGCACCAAGTACCCGCCCGTGCTGTTCACCACCTCGACCCGCGACGACCGCGTGGGGCCGGTCCATGCGCGCAAGATGGCCGCCCGCATGCAGGCCATGGGCTTCGACGCCAGCCTGTACGAGAACATCGAGGGCGGCCACGGCGCCGCGGCGGACAACAAGCAGTCGGCGTTCATGAACGCCCTGGCCTATACCTACCTCTGGGAACACCTGAAGTAAGGGATCGCCTGGCCCTGGGGTTTCCCCCCGGGGCGGGGTGGCCGTATCCTATCCGGCCGACTTATCCCCGAAGAATCAAGGAATCCCATGGGTCTGCACCTCGTTCCCGCCGGTCGCAACGTGCCGGATGAAATCAACGTCATCATCGAAATCCCGAAGGATGCGGAGCCGGTCAAGTACGAAGTGGACAAGCAGAGCGGCGCGATCTTCGTCGATCGCATCCTCTCCACGCCGATGCGTTATCCCTGCAACTACGGTTACGTCCCCGGCACGCTCGGCGGCGACGGCGACCCGCTGGACGCCCTGGTGATCCTGCCCCTGTCGCTGGTGCCGGGCTCGGTGATCCGTTGCCATCCGGTCGGCATGCTGAAGATGACCGACGAAGCCGGCGCGGACGAGAAGCTCGTCGTGGTGCCGGTGGAGAAGGTGTTCGCGGGCTACGCGCACATCCGCGATATCAAGCAGGTCTCGGGCCACTGGCTGGAGCGCATCGGCCACTTCTTCGAGCACTACAAGGACCTGGAGAAGGGCAAGTGGGTCAAGATCGATGGCTGGGTCGGTGCCGAAGAGGCCAAGGCCGAGATCGTGTCGGGCATGGGTCGGTACAAGATCGATAACTGATCCGTGGCGTGGGGTGCTTGCCGGACTCGGCATGTTTGTGCGGGTTTGGCTAGCACCCATCGCCGCTGAAGCGGCTCCCACATAGTGGGCTCCCACCAAGACCTGCGCAGGCCTTGGTGGGAACTCATCCTATCGGCGATCCGAGGTCTGGTGGACACCAATCCTGTCGGCGATGCAGGCTCTGGTGGGAGCCGATTGTCGGCGATGCAGGCTTTGGTGGGAGCCGATTCTATCGGCGATCCGCGCGCAGCGCGGCCCGCTCGCCGCAACCCACCACCCGCCGCAAACTCACCCGCGCCAAACTCACCCCCGCCCCAGCAACCCGCGCAGGTCGATGATCGCCGCGTTCGCCCGCGAGATGTAGTTCGCCATCACCAGCGAATGATTGGCGAAGAACCCGAACGGCGAGCCATTGAGCACCACCGGGCTGCCCAGCGCCTTCTGCGATTCCTCCAGCTCCCGGATCACCTGCTGAAGGCTGGCGTCCGCGTTCTTGCTGCGCAGGATCGGGGCGAAATCGTGGCGGATCGCCTTCAACTGCTCCAGCAAGGTCCACGTATAGCCGCGCGCTTCGTAGAAGTTGTCGTCGATCTTGTTCCAGGGCGTCTTCACATACACCGCCTTGGCCGGTCCCGTGTTGGCGCCCACGTCGGCGTTCGGCGCCGCATCCACCTTCAACTGGCCGACGCTCGCCGATAACCGTTGCGACAGCGAACCCAGCCGCGCGGACACCGTCTGCAGGTAATCGGCCAGGTTGTCGGCGCGCGCGTAGAAATGCGCATTGGCATCCTCGGCGTCCGACAGGCGCGACAGGTATTTCTCCAGGTCGTCGGTGGCCTTCGCATACTGCGATTCCGAACTCGGCAGCAACCACCGGTCGTTCGGGCTGTTGAGCAGAGGGTCGGCCTCACCCAGGTCCTTGTCCTCGGTGGACTGCGTCTGCGAACGGCTGAAGTCGTTGCGCAGCGAACGGGCCAGGTCGCGCGAGGCGACCAGCGAACCGAATTCCCAGTTGGGCATGTTGTCCATGAACACGCCGGGCGGCAGCTTGTCGTTGCTGAGGTAGCCGCCGCGCTTGTCGAGCAGGGTGTCCACGGAGCGGATCAGCGTGTACGTGGTGACGGCGCCGGTGCTCAACGGGCGGCCGATGTCCTTCATGTGCGCGGTGGTGACGGTGACCGGATCGAACTGCTCGGGCTCCTTGTCCCACCACCACATCATGATGAGGATCAACAGCACGAGGATCGCGACCAGCACCGCGATCGCCATGCTGATGGGGTTCCGTCGGCGCCGGGCCGGCGCGGGCGTGGCGGTCGCATTCATGGGTCATCCTTATCGTCGCGAACGTGAGCGCCTAGCTTACCGTCAATGCGACGAGGGCGCCGCCGGCTCGCCCTTGGCCCCGAGGTTCTCCAGCAGGGTGGCCATGTCCTCGGCGTGCTCTTCCTCCTGCGCGAGGATGTCCTCCATGATGCGCCGGGTGGTCGGATCGTCGTCGCCGATGTACTGGACGATCTCGCGATAGCTGTCGATGGCGATGCGCTCGGCCACGAGGTCTTCCTTGATCATGTCGACCAGCGTGGAGCCTTCGACGTAATCGGCGTGGCTGCGCGACAGCAGGCCTTCCGGGTTGAAGTTCGGCGTGCCGTCAAGCTGGGTGATCCGTTCCGCGATACGGTCGGCGTGGGCCTGCTCCTGGTTCGCGTGCTCGAGGAACTCGGCCTTGACGCTTTGTGAATGGATGCCCGGCGCCATGTAGTAGTGATACTTGTAGCGCAGCACGCAGACGATCTCCGTGGCCAACGCCTCGTTGAGCAGCTTGATCACCGTCTCGCGGTCGGCGCGGTATCCGGAGGTGACCGCGCCATGGTCGATATGCTCGCGGGCACGCTTGCGGATGTTCTCGATATCGCTGACGAAGGGCTTGCCGCTGGCCATTGCCTGTCTCCTCGGGAGAGTGGGTAGGAATGGCGGGAACGTTAGGGCCGCTGCCGGGAAGAACGGGTGAAGATGGCGGCGGGATCGCCGCTGAAGCGGCTCCCACAGGGGTCACATCCCTGCCCTGGTGGGAGCCGGCTTGTCGGTGATGACATGCTCTGGTGGGAGCCGACCTTGTCGGCGATCCCGCGGCAGCGGGCCAGATTGAGGCAAGCACCCATCGCCGACGAGGTCGGCTCCCACCAAGAGCGAAAACCGAATCGCCGACAGGGTCGGCTTGTGTCTTTCCGAAGGGCTAGGCTTGGAGGTGAGAGCGGAGTGCGGCAAGCCGATGGA
>NZ_JBFUPQ010000025.1:0-19038 GCF_041360655.1 Luteibacter sp. RCC_6_2
ATCGGCTTGCCGCACTCCGCTCTCACCTCCAAGCCTAGCCCTTCGGAAAGACACAAGCCGACCCTGTCGGCGATGGGTGCTCGCCATGACGATCGCAAGTTTTCTGTGGGAGCCGCTTCAGCGGCGATAGGTGCTCGCCGCATCCAACCAGGTCATCTGCGGAGTCTTTTGGGGCTGAGCATGTCGGCGGTGATGCCTGCTTCCGTGAGGTGATCCGGCATCGGCTTGCCCAGGATCATCGATGCGCAGGCTTCGGCCATGGCGGCACTGGTCTGGATGCCGTAGCCGCCTTGTGCGGCGAGCCAGAAGAATCCCGGCGCGTCCGGTGCGAAGCCGCCGACGAGATCGCCGTCGGCGACGAAGCTGCGCAGGCCGGCCCAGGTGCGGGCGGGGCGGCGGATCGTCATCGTCGTGGCTTCCTCGATGCGATGGATGCCGAGGGCGATGTCGTATTCCTCGGGTTGCACGTCGTGCGGATGGACGGGATCGGCATTCGCCGCCGAGCCCAGCAACAGGCCTGCATCGGGCTTGAAGTAGAAGGTTTCGTCGATGTCGACGACGAAGGGCCAGGCCGATGTTTCGACGCCCTCTGGCGCGGCGAACGTGAAGGCCGACCGGCGGCGCGGTTCTAGGCCGATGGTGCGCACGCCAGCCAGTTCAGCCACGGTGTCGGCCCAGGCACCAGCGGCGTTCACCACCACCGGGGCATGCCAGTGTTCGTTGACGATCCACTCGCCGCCTTCGTGACGGAGGGAGTGGACGCGGGTGTCGAGATGCAGCGTGACACCGCGGGCCTTCGCACCCCGCAAGAAACCTTGGTGCAATTCGTTCACGTCGATGTCGGCGGAATCGGGTTCGAAGAACGCGATCTCCGCGGCTTCGGGACGAAGCACGGGTACCAGCGCCTCGATGGCCTCGCGATCAAGCAGCTTCAGCGACGGCGTATGGCGACGCACGGCTTCGTATTCCCCGCGCACGCGATCCGCTTGCTCCGCGCTGCCCACGACGAGTGCGCCACGCCGATGAAGAAGGGGATGGGCCGCGAATCCTTCGGGCGGATGCGAGAGGAAGGGTCGCGTGGCGCGGCTCAGTGCGCGTACCTGCGGGGACCCATAGCTTTCGCTGAAATGCGCGGCCGAGCGTCCCGTCGTATGGAACCCCGCGAAGGATTCGCGTTCGAGCAACACGACGCGTGCATGTGGCGACAGGAACCACGCCACCGACGCGCCGGCGATGCCGGCACCGATCACGATGACCTCGACAGGCGATTCGTTCATGTCTTGTCCTTCGACGATTGCGCGGCGACGACGCTGGTCGCCGCGAGGTCGGCGGTGACGTTGCCGAGCGTGGCCAGCGTGTCGGGCAAGGTGTCCACGGCGAGCATGATGCCGAGCGGTCCGATGGGAAGGCCCATGGCCTGGGCGACGGGAACGTTCGTCGCGATGAAGGTGACCTGTCCTGGCAAACCGACGGAGCCGAGGCTGATGACCACGGCGAGCGCCGCACCCGCCGCCAATTGCGCCACACCGAGCTCGATACCGAAAGCCCACGCGATGAAGCTCGCCGAGACCACGTATTGCACGGGACTGGTGAGCCGGAACAGCGACACCGCCATGGGCAGGACCAGCGACGTCACCGCCGTGGGATAGCCCAGCCGCCGGTCGGCGCTTTCGATCATCGCCGGCAGCGAGGCGAGCGACGACTGCGTGCTGGCGGCGACGACCTGCGCGGGCGCGATCGCCGAGGCGAAACGTGCGAAGGGCTCGCGTCCCCACACTCGCGCGACGATCAGCATCAGCGCGGTGACGATGAGGTACACGATGCATTCGACCAGCACATAGACGCCCAGCGCACCGAGCATGTGCAAGCCGGCCCTCGCGCACACGGAGAGGATCAGGGCGAACACACCCAGCGGCGCGAGGAGCAGCACCCATCGCACGACCACGATCATGGCGTCGGCGATCGCACGGAAGAATTCGACCGCGAGCGCGCGCCGCTCGGGGGCGATGCGTGTGAGTGCGAAGCCGAGGAACATCGCGAACACCACCAGCGGCAGCATGGCGCTCTCCGCCGCCGCCCTGATCGCGTTGGTCGGAACGATGCCGGCCAGCCAGTCCGACCAGCCGACGGGCGCGCCGGTAGGAAGATGACCGCCGGTGGCACTGAGCGCGGCGGTGAGCGAGCCACTGCGCGGGAACAGCGTGAACAACGCAGGGGCGGCAATGGCCGCCACCGCGGCGCCGAGCGACAGCAGCAACAGGAAGACGACGATCGCGCGCCGGGCGATGCGGCCCGAGGCGGCCGCATCGGTCGCGGTGTTCGCGCCGACCACGACCAGCGAGAGCACGAGCGGCACCACGGTCATCTGCAGCGCGCTCAGCCAGAGCTTGCCGACCGGTTGCACGGCATCGGCCACGTGTTCCGCGGCGGCCGGAGCCCATGTGGCCAGGGCGATGCCGGTCATCGCGCCCAGCGCGAGACCGAGGAGGATGCGTTGGGTGGCTGTCATGGGGCCGGCAGGTTCCAGGCTTCGCGCAGTCGGGCGTATTCGTTCTTCGGCAGCAGCACGAAGACCGGCTTCTTCGCCGGGTCGAGCCAGCCGAGCAGGCGTTCCATCGTCTCGTCGGTCATGGCCGTGCAACCGGCGGTCGGCGATGTGGGCGACTTCCACAGGTGGGCAAAGATGCAGCTGCCTGCGCCCTTGCGTCCATCGGGGTTGTGCTCGATGACGAAGCCGATGCGGTACGCATGGTCGCCGTTGAAGTGCAGGTCGCGGCGCATCGGCTCGGTCGCCCCGGCCACCGCCTTCTCGCCGACCTTTCGCGCATCGACCATCTGGTTGTAGTAGGGCGAGCTGTCGACATCCACGCAATAGTCGGACACGCCGAGGCCGCGATAGGGCAGGGCGGTGGGATTCGTTTCGGCGTAACCGAAGGCCTGGCCGATACGGAACACGCCCGCGGGGCTGCGGCCGTCACCTTCCTTCTTCACCGGTCCATCGCGTTCGGGCGGATTGAGCCCGACGCCCCACGCGCTGCCATGCTTGCCGATGGTCACCTCGGCGGCCGGGCCTTCCTGCTTCCAGCGCGTACCTTCGCGGATGTACGCGCGGAGCGTTCCGTGATCGCTGTCCCACCCGTCGGTGGTCACCACGATCATCTGCCGGGATACCGACCAGGCGGCCGGCGTCTCGAACGCCGTGCTGGATGCGGCGAGGACGAGGGCGGCGAGGCCGAGCAGGCGTGGGAGCGTTCGGGAGAAAGGCATGAGGGTGGTCCGGTCAGGGTTCGAGCATCTGCTGGATGCGATCGAGATTCTGCACGAGGCGGGCATGACGGGCCTCGTCTCCCTCGCACAGATGCACGAACACGGTGTCGAGCAACTGTTGCACGGTGGACTGATAGATCAGCGACTGGACGTAGGACGCATCGTCGTGCGCCGCCACGGCCAGTGCGATATCGGCGAGCGCGCGTACGGGGTTGGAGGTATGCCGCGTGACGGTCACCACGCGTCCGCGCCGCTCGCGGAAATAGCGGGCGATCTTGGCCAGCGCGGGGTGCTTGCCCTGTTCGGAGAACACCATGAGGACGTCGCCCGGTGACGACATCGCCACCTGCGCGGCCATGCGGCTCACGTCGAAGTGGCGGATGGCGACGACACCCAACAGCGACAGGCGCACGGCGAAACCGCGCGCGTGCAGGTCGTCCTCGCCCAGGCCGATGAGGAAGACCTTGCCCGCCGAATCGATCGCGTCGACCACCGCATGCAAGGTCTCGGGGCTGTTGATGTGGCGCGTCGCCTCCTCGGCACGCGCCTTGCGTTGCCAGAGTGCCGCGCCCAGCGGATCGCCACCCGGACGTTCAGCGAACGGAGCGCTCTCGCCGTCACCGTCGTCGGTGCGTCCGATGGCCTCGCCGACGGAGTACTTCAGGTCCGGATAGCCGCGGAAGCCCAGCTTCTGGGTGAACTTCACCACGCTGGACTGGCTGATGCCGAGCGCGTTGGCCAGCTGCTGCGAGGAGTAATCGCGCAGCAACTGGGCGTTCTCGAGGATGAAGTCGGCGATACGCCGCTCCACCGCCGACATGCGGTCGCGTTCGGAACGGATCTTCACCAGCGGTGACATGGCGGCGGCCCTCAGAGTGGCTCGAGGCCGCGGATCTCGCGGATGCCGAGCCCCGGCGCGTCGCTGATGGAGATCTCCGACTCGTTGAAGTTCACCCCTCCGTCCACGGGGTCGTACGCGCACAGCGAGGGGCCGTCCAGGTCCACCTTGGTGATGACGTCGGACTTGGCCACCGCCACGTGCACGGCGGCGGCGACGCTGATGCTGGTCTCCAGCATGCAACCGATCATGCACTCGATGCCGTAGAGGCCGGCGATGTCGGCGATGCGAATGGCGTTGGAGATGCCGCCGGTCTTCATCAGTTTGATGTTGATGATGTCGGCGGCGCGCATGCGGATCAGTTCCATCACCTCGGCGGGACCGAACACGCTCTCGTCGGCCATGATCGGCGTGTGCACGCGCTCGGTGACATAGCGCATGCCTTCCAGGTCGCGCGCCTTCACCGGCTGCTCGACCAGTTCCAGGCGAACGCCGGCGTCTTCCAGCGTATGCAGCGCGTAGACCGCTTCCTTGGCGGTCCAGCCCTGGTTCGCGTCGAGACGGAGCAGGGCGCGGTCCTCCACGGCGGCGTAGATCGCGCGGACACGTTCGATGTCCACGCCGATGTCCTTGCCCACCTTGATCTTCAACGACTCGAAGCCGCGCTCCACCGCGGCGATCGAATCGGCCACCATCTTGTCGATGTAGTCGACGCTGATGGTGATGTCGGTGGTGATGACCGGATCGCCGCCGCCGAGCAGCTTGTACAGCGGTGCGCCATACAGTTGGCCCCAGAGATCGTAGACGGCGATCTCCACGGCGGCCTTGGCGCTCGTGTTCTTCTCCATCGTGCCCTGGATCAGCTTGGTGATCCGGTTGAGGTCCGCGATGTCCTGGCCGATGAGGCGGGGCGCGATGTAATGGCGGATGGCGTCGACGATGGAACCGTGCGTGTCGCCGGTGATGACCGCGGTGGCCGGTGCCTCGCCATAACCCACGTGGCCGTCGTCGGTATGCACCATCACGACGATGTCTTCGACCTTGTCGACCGTGCGCAGCGCCGTCTTGAAGGGGGTCTTCAGCGGCACGCGCAGCATGCCGAAGCGGATGTCGGTGATCTTCATGGAATCTCGCTGGGCAGGATTAGCGGATGCGGACGATGCTGGTCATGCGGTCGACGAAGGTCTTGTCGCCGCTGGCCATCATGGGCAGGAGAGGTGTCACCGAGACCTCGTTGAGCGTGATGTGCCGCAGGCTGCCGTCGGCCTGCTTGTAGCTCATGCCGCCGACGTCGTGGATGACATAGGGTTCGCCGTCGATCTTGCCGATCACCATCATCACGTGGCCGGGGATGTAGACCAGGTCGCCCACCTCCAGCGCCTTCGCGGCCTTCACCCGTGCCTCGTGGCTGTCCTTGTCGGTGTAGACGGTGTGGGCGAGGCCGGGGCTGATGCTCTGGTCGCGCGTATTGCGTGGCATCTGCACGCCCATGCTGCGGTACACGTCCGAGACGAAGCCGCTGCAGTCGCGGCCGTTATAGGCGTGGCCCCAGCCATAGCGTTCGCCGAGGAACTTGAATGCCTGGCGGATGATGTTCGCCCGGGTCAGGGGCAGGTAGTCGGCCGCGGAATCCTGGTTGCGCTGGAGCAGGGCCGGGTGGAACGAGAGCGTCCCATCGGTGCCTCGCACCGGCAGGCTCAGTACCCATGAGGTGTACGGGCTCTGTCCATTCACCGGCTGGTCCGGCGGCACCGAGGTGTCGAGCGGCACGCGCGTACCCATGTCCAGTTGAAGCTCGGAGACGGCGGGCGCTTCCGGCGTGTAGACGGTGAGCGGCTTCGCGCCGGTGATGATCCGGTAAGGCGTGGCATCGGCGTGGGCGAAGACGGTCGCGGCATCGCCGTAGGCCACGTCTTCCGCATGCATCCACGCGGCGTATCGCGGACTGACGACGAACACCCATTGACCGTCCTTGCTCGCATGCACCACCACGAGCGGATCGCCGGGAAACAGCGTGCTTTCCTGGAACCGGTCGATATCGGTGTCGTTGGCATGGCTGAACACGCGCAAGTCGGTCGGGTAGCCACGCAGGGCGCCGCGACGCACGGCCATGCCATAGCGCGGCGTCACCTGCGCGGGAATGCCTGCGATCGCGGCATTGTCCATCACCGCGTCGATCGCGGTGGCGGTCACGGGCTGGCCTTCGACATCGAACAGCGGCTTGCTCGGCCGCGAGGTCAGCTTCTCGATCCAGCCTTTCACCTGTTCCCGTGACAAGGAGGCCGGCAGATGGCGGATGTCGTGCATCGACGGGTCCAGCCGCGCCACCCGCTCGTTGATCGCGACGATGGCGGCGGTATCGAGCACGGGCTTGTCCGCATCCGGAAGCCGCGCTACCCAGTACTCCGGCGAAAGCTGTGTGTCGGTGACGCCGAGGATGCCCGACGGCGGTACCGGCATGTCGCGCGGGGCCGCATACGCGCCACCCACGGTCAACGCGAGCAGGGTGGCGAGCAAGGTGGGGCGAAGCAGGTTCATAACGAGATCCTTGGTCAGGAAGCCAGCGCCGAGAGCACCGCGGCGACGACGAGACCGAAGCCAGTGCCGAGGATATAACCGAGCAGGGCGAGCAGGACGCCCACCGGCACCAGCGAACGCGAATACGTAGCCGCCAGTACCGGCGTCGCCGCCACGCCGCCGATATGGGCCAGCGAGGAAATGCCGCAGAGATACAGGTCGAAGTGGAAGATGCGCGCGGCCAGGCTGAGAAGTACCGCATGCACGGCGATCACCGTGATGCCCGCCAGCAGGTACAGCGGCGCCGCGGCGATGCCGGCGAAGCTGCTCTGCGAGGCGAGCACGGCCACGACCGAGATCAGCATCGCGCTCGAAACCGCCTGTGCACCGGGCAGGCGGGCGAGTGGCGTATGCGCGGCGACCAGGCCGGCCACGGTCGCGATCAGGATCGTCCATGTCGTCGGCGACACCATGCTGCCTACCGGCAGCCTCGTGCCGAGCACGGCGGACACGACCGAGACGAGGAGGGCGAGGCCCAGCCAGAGCAAGACGCTGTCGGACGTGGCGGGCACACGCACCGCTGTTTCCGCCACGGTCAGGCTCGCGCTCGATGGCGCCCGCGTCCAGCGATTGAAGGCGGGTGCCAATCGGGCCACCGCGAACAGCACCACCACCCACATCGAATAGCACAAGGCGTCGGTGAGCAGGGTGGTCGCCAGCGAGGTATCCGACATGCCGATGGCCTGCTTCACCGCGATCATGTTCGCCGTGCCACCCATCCAGCTGCCGGACAACGAAGCGAGCGGCATCCATCCCGTGCCGGGCATCCAGTGCCGGTAGATCAGGAAGGTGAGCACGAAGGCGATGAACAGGCTGATCGAGGTGCAGACGAAGACGCCGAGCACGCGCGGCCCCAGCGCGAGGATCGCGCGAAGGTCGCAGTTGATCATCAGCAGGAAGAGCAGGGCCGGCACCAGTCGGGCCACGAGCATGTTCTGCGCCGCGTGGATCTCCGGCGAGGCGGTCCAGAAACCGGCGACGGACAAGGCCGTCACGGTGAGGTAGGTGAGGACGATGGGCGGAAGGATATCGAATACCTTCCAGCCGAAACGCCGTTCGATCGCGGGCCAGAAGCCGGCGGCGAGCAGCATCACGGCCAGGTAAGGCCAAACCGACTGGATCACGCGTCCCCTCCCCGGGTGGTGTCGCGACGGTCGTCAGGAATATCTATTCCTAACGAAGTAGCCTGAAGCATAAATTATTGACCGCGCTTTGCAAGCATGTTACACAGCCCTGACGCACGTCCACCCACCACGGTTGCATCGGGGATACCGAACGGTGAAAGCGGCCCTACGAAACGCGATGATTCGCCCGGCGCTGGCGGCGTGCCTGCTCGCCACGCTGAGCCCCACTCCCGTGGGAGCCGCCCCTCTCGGCGATGCCTCTCCAAGCCAGGTGGGAGCCGACCCTGTCGGCGATGCCCCCTCAAGGCAGATAGACGCCGGCCACTTCAAAACCGCCGAAGCCCTCATAACCAAGGCTCTGACCCAACCCGACCTCACCCCCACCCAACGCGACACCCTGCTGTTCCAGCGCGAACGCATGCGCCGCATCCTGCTCGACTTCACCCTCGACGCCGACGCGGTGAAGACCCGCCTGCGCAAGCAGATCCCCGATCTCACCGACGCCGAATTCGCGAAGTGGGACACCGCCGGCCTGCTCGAAAAACAGGTGATCGACGGCCGCACGTTGTACTTCAAGCGTTCGCCGGGAAACCTGTTCCGGATCAGCGCCGAGGCACGTGCGCGACGCAAGGAACAGACCCCCTTCGACGACGGCCCGAACGAAATCCTCAACGACCACCACCGCGCCGTGCGCGCGGCCGCGCTGGCCGGTCACGTCAGCAACGTGTTGCCGCGCCGCGAGAGCGTCACCCAGGTGCTCACGGTGAAAGCCGACGCGGTACCCGCGGGCGAAACGATCCGCGCCTGGATTCCCTATCCGCGCGCCATCGCGGGGCAGCAGGAAGATATCCGCCTTACCGGCAGCGAACCGGCCAAGGCCGACGTCGCTCCCGAGTGGAGCCTGCAGCGCACGGCTTACCTCGAAAAGAAGGCCGAAGCGGGCAAGCCCACGGAATTCTCGATCACCTACGAGGTGACCCTCTACGCGCGCTACGTCGACATCGATCCGGCGAAGGTGACGCGGACGCCGATCACGCCGGCGCTGGCGCCCTATGTCGCCGAGCGCGCGCCGCACATCGTCTTCACCGACGCCATGCGCGCGTACTCGAAGCGCGTGGTCGGCGACGAGACCAATCCCTACCGTATCGCGCAGAAGCTGTTCGCCGCCGTGGATACGATTCCCTGGGCGGGCGCGAGGGAATACTCCACGATCTCGAATATAGGCGACTACACGCTGCATGCCGGGCACGGCGATTGCGGCGAGCAGACCCTGCTGCTGATGACCCTGCTGCGCCTCAATGGCATTCCGGCGCGCTGGCAATCGGGCTGGATCTTCTCGGATGGCAAGTACAACAACATCCACGACTGGGGACAGGTGTACCTGGCCCCGTACGGATGGGTACCGATGGACGTGACCTTCGGCCGCCTGCTGGCCGGAGCGGACGCGAAGCCGGGCGACGACGCGCTCGAGTGGTTCTACCTCGGCGGCCTGGATGCCTATCGCATCGCTTTCAACGACGACTATGCGCAACCGTTCACGCCGCCGAAGACCTTCTTCCGTTCGGAGACGGTCGACTCGCAGCGCGGCGAAGTCGAGTGGAAGGGCGGCAACATGTATTTCGACCAGTGGGATTACGACTTCCGGTGGCACCGTGTCGATACACCGCGCGGGGGCGGTGGCACGGCGCCCTGACCGGGTAACGCACGACAACCCGAAACATCATCTTATGGGAGTGGGGAGATGGGGGACATGAAGACGAACCGGCGCACGTTGCGCCACGGTGCCTTGTGCATGGCGATCGGCCTGGGCCTCGCCGTGTCCGGCAGCGCCTCCGCCGCGAATACCGACGGCACGATCGTCGGCCGCACCAAGGCGGGCGCGACCGTTACCGCCCGCGACCCGGCCACCGGGCTGACACGTACGGTAACCGCCGACGACGCGGGCAATTTTCGCCTGCCGTACCTGCCGGTCGGCCATTACCAAGTGGACAGCAGCAAGGACGGCAAGCCGGTGGCGACCACCGCCGAGGTGACGGTGAGCCTCGGCAACGCCACCACGGTGAACCTCGTGGAACGCGGCGCGACGGGTACCACCGAACTCGAAGGCGTGCAGGTGAGCGCGCCGGTCGTCATCTCCGCCGTGGACGTCAGTTCGACCGAAACGGCGACGAACATCAGCCGCGAGGAAATCCGCCGCCTGCCCGTGGACCAGAACGTGCAGTCGGTGGCCTTGCTGGCGCCCGGCGTGAACAAGGGCAACGCCGGCTTCGGCGGCATCTCGTTTGGCGGTTCGTCCGTGGCCGAGAACTCGTTCTACGTGAATGGCCTCAATGTCACCGATTTCTACAACCGCAACGGTTTCTCCGAGGCGCCGTTCGCGTTCTACCAGGAATTCCAGGTCAAGACCGGCGGCTATTCCGTCGAGTTCGGCCGCACCACCGGCGGCGTCGTGAACGCCGTGACCCGTTCGGGCACGAACGAATTCAAGGCCGGCGCGGAGATGACCTTCGAGCCCAGTGACTGGCAGGCCACCACGAAGAACCGCTACTGGAACGGCGAGCGCTACATCACCTCGTCCGAAGACCACTACTCGCGTACCAAGATGAACGTGTACGCGTCCGGCCCGATCGTGAAGGACAAGCTGTTCTTCTTCGCGATGTACGAGGCGCGGGGATATACGCCGCAGAACACCGATAACCAGGGCACCGTACTCACCCAGAACGATACCGACTCCGGCTTCTGGGGCGCCAAGATCGACTGGCACATCAACGACAAGAACCTGTTCGAGTTCATGGCGTTCTCCGATAAGGACACGAACGAGGGTTCGGTATACGCCTACGACTATCCGACGCACACCAAAGGTACGCGCAGCGACCTCATCACCAGCGATACGGGTGGCAAGAACTGGAACGGCACCTTCACCAGCTATCTGGTCGACGACCTTTCGATGAAGCTGATGTACGGTCGAAACGAGCGTGAAAGCTATACCCACGGCCTGGCCGACGCCGATTGCAACCCGGTGTCCATCGATGACAACGCAGATGCACCAGGCGTACCGCTGGGATGCAGCACGAGCACGACGGTGGAGAAGCGCAACGATACGCGCAAACAGGGCCGTGCTGATTTCGAGTGGACGCTGGGAGACCACCTCGCCCGCTTCGGCTATGACCACGAAGTCGATACGTCGGATTACGACAGGCATTACCCGGGTCCGGGCGAGTACAACTACCGCATCGTCCACGCTACTCCGGGCTCGACCATCGAGAGCGACAACGTCATGCCACTGGGCTATGACATGTACGTGCGGCAACGCCGTTACAACATCTCCGGAACGTTCGAGACGACGAACAACGCCTTCTACGTCGAGGACAACTGGAACATCACACAGAATTTCCTGCTCAACGTCGGCCTGCGCCGCGATGCCTTCGACAACAAGACTGGCGAGGGCAAGAGCTATATCAAGATGGACAACATGATCGCGCCGCGACTCGGATTCTCCTGGGACCTGAAAGGAGACGGCACGATGAAGGTGTTCGGCAACCTCGGCCGCTACTACCTGCCCGTGGCCAACGTGATCAACATCAAGCAGGCCGGCGGCCTGCTGGACGAGCGCACGTTCTACACCTTCAACGGCTATCAGATCATCGACCGGAACGGATCGCAGTACGCCATGCCGATCCTCGGCCAGCAGTTCGGCACGGTGGACACCTCGCAAGGCAACGGCACCGTGGGCGACCTGCGTTCCGAGGTCGACAAGAACATGGATTCGGTCTACCAGGACGAGGCCATCCTCGGCTTCCAACAGGCAATCGACGACAAATGGTCCTGGGGCGTCAGCGGTACCTACCGCCGTCTGCACAATGCGATCGACGACATGGAGATCAGCGCGACGCCGCAGTGCGGCGGCGATGGATACATCGGTTACGTGATGGGCAATCCGGGGCGCAAGCTCACGGTATACGGTGACACCAACTGCGACGGTACGCCTGATGGCTACATCAACATCGACACCTCGAAGGAGGGTTGGGCGTTGTACGACGCCTCGGGCAATTACCTAGGCCAGCGTGGCTGGAAGAAGCCGCGCCGCACCTTCGGTTCCCTGGAGTTCCAGCTGGACCGCGCATGGGACGAGAAGTGGATGTTCAACGCCTCGTACGTGTTGTCATGGAGTCGCGGCAACGCCGAGGGCCCTGTGAACTCGGATACGAACTTCGACGATACCGGCCGGACCGAGAACTTCGACGATCCCTGGGTGAACCTCTCGGGTGGCTACCTGCCGAACGATCACCGGCACCAGTTCAAGTTTCGCGGCACCTACGCGCTCAGCAAGCAGTGGCAGATCGGCGCGGACCTCACGGCGCTTTCCGGCAGCCCGATCACCGGCTATGGCGTCGGCAATCCGTACGACAAGACCTCCTACCACAGCTATTTCATCTGCGTGGAAAACTGCGCCGACCCGGTCTCCGAAAACCGCATCTACGAGCGTTCCCCGCGAGGGGCGAAGCGCACGCCGTGGACCTTCAACCTCAATGCCAGCATCACCTACCTCCTGCCCATCGACGAGAAGAACAACCTGCGCGTGAAGTTCGCGGTGTATAACCTGCTCAACCAGCAACGGACGCTCGGCGTCGACCAGGACCTTCAGACGTCGATCGGCAGTTTCAGCGATACCTATCTGCAACCGACCCGTTTCCAGTCGCCCCGCTTCGGCCAGCTGACCGTGTCGATCGACTTCTAGGCCCAGGGCAGGAAACAGGAGGCATCGGAATGCAGGGTGGGACCCCGGCTTCCACTGGTGTACTGGTGTCATCAAAGGAGGCACGAATGAAGCGAATCCTTGGCCTGGCCTTGTTGTCCTGCGCGGCCGCGCAGGCGCAGGACCATCCGCTTACCGTGGACACGCACGTCGACATTCCCTTGTCGTACATGCACGACCCGAAGTTCGACGTCGGCAAGGACGGGCCGCTCAAGGTGGACCTGCCGAAGATGCGCCGTGGCGGCCTCGATGCGGCGTTCTTCGTGATTTATGTGGAGCAGGGGCCGTCGACCCCGGCCGGGTACGCGAAGGCGGTGGCGCAGGCGGCGCGCAAGTACGACGCCATCGACCTGATGCTGAAGCGATATCCCGAATGGGTCCGGGCGGCGCGCACGCCCGCCGACGTCCGTGCGAACAAGGCCGCTGGGCGGTTGTCGGCCATGATCGGCATCGAGAACGGCTATTCGCTCGGACACGACCTGAAGCGCCTGGACGCGGCCTATGCACGGGGTGCGCGTTACATCGGGCTGGCGCATGTCGGCAACAACGATCTCTGTGGCAGCTCGCTACCCCGTAAGGAACTCGGCGACGAGGTGGACAGCAATCTCGGCCTCACCGATTTCGGCCGGAAAGTGGTGGAGAGGGCCAATGCGCTGGGGATGATAGTGGACGTGTCGCATGCTTCTGACGCCTGCGTCCGCGACGTCCTCGCGCTGTCGAAGGCGCCGATCATCGCGTCGCATTCGTCGTCCCGGGCGATCACCGACCATCCTCGCAACCTTCCGGATGACCTCCTGCAGGCTATCGCCGCGAAGGATGGCGTCGTCCAGGCCGTGGCATACAAGGAGTTCCTGAAAAAGGACCCGGAACGCGCGGCCGCCGAGAAGGCCTTGCAGACGCGGGTGGCGCGCGAGGCGGGCGACAAGGAGTACGACAGCGAGAAGCACGACTACTTGCCGTCGTACATCGAGGGCATGAAGGCGATCCAGCGCGAACATCCACTGGCCACGCTGGACGATTTCATGGACCACATCCAGCACATGGTGAAAGTGGCGGGCATCGACCACGTGGGCATCGCCTCGGACTTCGACGGTGGCGGCGAGATCACCGGGTGGATGGACGCCTCGGAGACACGCAACGTGACCGCCGCGCTGAAGCGGCGCGGCTTCTCCGACCAGGACATCGCGAAGCTCTGGGGCGGCAACCTGCTGCGCGTATGGGCGGCCGATGAAGCCGCTTCCGCCGCATCGCTCGATGCCCTCGTCGACGAGGCGGTGTCGCGCTATCGGATTCCCGGCATCGCGGTCGGGGTGATCCAGGATGGCAAGGTGGCCTATACGCGGACGGCCGGCGAACTCGTCGCCGGTTCGGGCCACAAGGTGGACGGGCGGACCCTGTTCAAGATCGCCTCGAACAGCAAGGCCATGACCACGGCGCTGCTGGCGCGCCTGGTCGCGGCGGGTAAGCTGCATTGGGACGATCCGGTGACGAAGTACCTGCCGGACTTCCGCATGAACGATCCATGGGTGACCCGCGAAATCCGGGTGCGCGACCTGGTGATCCACAACAGCGGCCTGCGCGAAGGCGCGGGTGACCTGATGCTCTGGCCGGAACCGAACGACTTCACGCGCAAGGACATCCTGGCCGGCCTCGCTTACCTGAAACCGGAACACAGCTTCCGTTCGCGCTACGCCTACGACAACCTTCTGTACGTCGTGGCGGGCGAGGTGGCCGCGGCGGCCGGCGGCGCTTCGTACGAGACGCTTTTGCACCGCGAGGTCTTCGAGCCGCTGGGACTCTCCCGCTGTCAGGTCGGCCGCTGGTCGCGCGACGGCGTGGGGAACGTCGCCCAACCGCACCGGCAAGGGGAGCACGGTAACGAAGTGGTGAACGGCGACCCGGCAACGGTTCCCGCGATCACCTCCGCCGCCGCGGGCGGCGTGCGCTGCGACCTCGACGACATGCTCCACTGGGCCGGAAACTGGCTGGTGCCCGATGCGACGCAACTGGCATGGCTCGACGCCGCGCATCGCGAGCCCCTTTGGTCGATCCAGAATCCGATGCCCGTGGGCAAGCGCAGGAAAGCCTGGAACGACACGCATCTCTATGGTTACGGCTATGGCTGGCGGCTGGCCGACGTGGACGGACAATGGAGCGTTTCGCACACGGGCACGCTGTCCGGCATGTATTCGACGGTGAGCTTGTTGCCCGAGCGGCGCAGCGGCTTCGTGATCCTGATGAACGGAGGGAGCGAGGACGCCCGCGATGCGCTTGCAGCGGCCCTGCTGAAGCGGTTCACGGCCCCGGGCGAAACACATACGGTAGGCGAATACGCCGATCGCATCGCCGCCGAGTCGTCCGCCCCGGGCGCCTCGCGTGCACCGGATACGTCGTCGCGCGTGGTCGCTTCCGCCAGCGAGGCGAGCGGCTTGCTCGGCGTCTGGCGCGACCCGTGGTTCGGTGAAGTCAGCATCTGTCCCGGCAAGGAAGGCGTACGCTTCGCCGCGGCCCGCTCCCCGGTCATGACGGGTATGCTCGAACGCGTGGGTACGCGTTACCTCGTGCAGTGGACCAGCCCGCGGATGGACGCGGAGCCGTGGCTGGATCTTTCCACGCCGGACCAGCTGCGCCTTACCAAGGTCGATCCCGATGCCGATTTCAGCAACGATTATGAAGACCTGGCTTTCACTCGCGTGCGGGCTTGTCCTTAGCGCACAGGCCACCGAGGCACCTCCGCGCGTGTCCCCGGCGCGCACGCCGCACGAGGCGGGACTCACCGATGTTCGCTCGCTGGTGCCCGATATCGCCGAGGATATCCATTACGCCGGAAGCGACAACTTCACCGGCGCGCCGGTGGATGGTTATCGGTCGGCGAAGTGCTTCCTGCGCACGGTGGCCGCCGAGGCGCTGGCGCGTGTGGAGATGCATCTGCGCGGCGAGGGGCTGCGCCTGCGTATATGGGACTGCTATCGGCCGGCCCGTGCCGTCGCGGCCTTCGTGCGCTGGGCGGGAGATCCGGGCGACATACGGACGAAGACCACGCACTACCCGAACCTCGGCAAGGACAAGCTGTTGGGTGAATACATCGCGCCTGTTTCCGGGCATAGCCGCGGTGCCACCGTCGACCTCACCCTGATGCGGTGCGAAGGGACGCGATGCGCGCCGCTGGACATGGGTACGGACTTCGACTTCTTCGATCCGCGCGCGCACACCGACTATCCGGACCTCACCGCCGCGCAGCGTGCGAACCGCCAGCGACTGGTGCGTGCGATGGCGGCGGAAGGTTTCGTCAATTACCCGCAGGAGTGGTGGCATTACTCGCTGCCTTCCGCCGCGTCCGCCGATACGATCTACGACGTTCCCGTGGAGTGACCATGCGCCTCGCCGTATCGCTGGCCCTTTGTGTCTTCCTCGCAGGATGTGCCGCATCGCCCTCGCGTGATGCGGCGCTGGACGTATTGATGAAGCGTTACGACGGCGACGGCCCGGGTGCCTCACTGTTGGTGGTACGCGACGGCGTGCCCATCGTCCGGCGGGGCTATGGATTCGCCGACCTGGAACACCACGTGGCCGCCTCGCCGCAAACCAACTATCGCCTCGCCTCGGTGAGCAAGCAGTTCACCGCGACGGCAATCCTCCTGTTGGCGCAAGACGGCAGGCTTTCGCTGGACGACCGCGCCCGTCGCTGGCTGCCCGCGTTGCCCGCCGCGGCGGACGCGATCACCGTTCGCCAGTTGCTGAGCCACCAGGGTGGGTTGATCGACTACGAGGACATCATGCCCGCCGACACGCGGGTACCGTTGCGCGACAGGGACGTACTCGACCTGCTCGCCAGGACCGACCATCTCTATTTCACTCCCGGCACGTCGTACCGCTACAGCAACGGGGGCTATGCGATGCTCGCGCTGATCGTGGAGAAGGCCTCGGGCAAACCGTTCCGGGATTTCCTGCGCGAGCGCATCTTCATCCCATTGGGCATGACCAACACCCTGGCCTATGTGCGGGAAGGGCCGCCCGTGCCGTACCGCGCGTTCGGATACAGCGAGGAAGCTGGACGTTGGGTGCGTACCGACCAGAGCATGACGAGTTCGGTGCTGGGAGACGGCGGGATCTATTCCTCGATCGACGACCTGGCACGTTGGGACGCCGCGCTCTACGACGACCGGCTCTTGAGCGACGCTTCGCGCAAGGCCGCCTTCACGCCCTGGACGCCCACCGACGATCCCACGGTGCGATACGGCTACGGCTGGCGGATCACCGGCGAAACGCTCTGGCACTCGGGCGAGACCATCGGCTTCCGCAACGTGATCGTGCGATACCCGAAACGTCACCTCACCGTGATCCTGCTGACCAACCGCAACGATCCCGAGCCCTACAAAACCGCCCTGCAAATCGCCAACCTCTACCTGTAGCCTCGCGGCACAGGTCCGATAGCAGCCGGAATGACTCGGGGCCTGGAATGACCCGCAGCAAGGGATGACCCGGGATAGCAGCCTGGAATGACCTCCGGTGGGAGCCGACCTTGTCGGCGATCCCGCGGCAGCGGGCCAGCCACCCTCACCCCCATGTCTTATCATAGGCAGTCCCCCCGCGACCGCACGGATTCCCCATGTCCACGTTCCGCTTCGCCCTGGCCCAGTACGACTTCCCGGTAGGCGCCACCGCCAAGAATGCCCAGCGCGTGAAGGCACTGGCCGAGGAAGCGCGGGATCGGCTCGGCGCCTCGCTGGTCGCCTTCCCCGAATTGACGCTCTCCGGCTATCCGCCCGAAGACCTGCTCCAGCGTCCGAGCTTCCTCGAAGCCTGTGGACGCGAACTCGCGGCGCTCGCTCCGGAGATCCGCGGCATATCGGCCATCGTGGGCCATCCCGAAACACGCGGTGAAGTCTTCAACGCGGCCTCGCTGATCCGCGAAGGCAAGGTCGAGTGGACTTATCAGAAGCAAGCCCTGCCCAACTACACCGTCTTCGACGAGAAGCGCTATTTCCAGCATGGCCAGGCCACGCGGGTTTTCGTGATCGAGGGCGTGCGCGTGGGCATGCTCATCTGCGAGGACATCTGGGAGGCCGAACCGGCGGCCCATGCCGCGCAGGCGGGGGCGGAACTGATCCTGGTGATCAACGCCTCGCCTTACGACCACCGCCAGGCGGCCACGCGCGAGGAATTGCTGCGCGAGCGGGCCACGGAAAACGGGGTCCCCATCGCCTACGTGAACCTGGTCGGTGGCCAGGACGACCTGTTGTTCGACGGCCATTCCTTGCTCGTGCAGTCGGACGGCGAAGTGGTTGCCCGCGCGCCGTCGTTCGAGGAAATGCTGCTCACGGTGGAATACGACACCGAGACGAAACGCCTCGCGGCGATCGACTGGCCGGCGCAGGACACGCGCTCGCCGGAAGCGATCATGTACGCGGGCCTCGTGCGCGGCGTGCGCGACTACATCGGCAAGAATGGTTTTTCGGGCGTGCTGCTGGGTCTTTCCGGCGGTATCGATTCGGCACTCACGCTGGCGCTCGCCGTCGATGCGCTCGGTAAGGACAAGGTCACGGCCGTGATGATGCCGACGGTGTACACGTCGGATCTTTCGCTGCGCGAGGCGAAGGCGCAGGCGGAGCACCTGGGGGTCGAGTACCACGTGTTGCCGATCGAGGGGATCTACGAAGCCTTCACCAGCACGTTGGCGCCGGTGTTCGAAGGGCGCGGGCCCGACATCACCGAGGAAAACCTGCAATCGCGTGCGCGCGGCGTGTTGCTGATGGCGATGTCGAACAAAACCGGCAAGTTGTTGCTGTCCACGGGCAACAAGAGCGAGATGGCGGTCGGCTACGCCACCCTCTATGGCGACATGTGCGGCGCCTATGCGCCACTCAAGGATGTCTACAAGACCACCGTCTACAGCCTTTCGCGCTGGCGTGCGGCCATCGACGGCGCGATCCCGATGGCGGTCATCGACCGTCCGCCTTCGGCCGAACTGCGCCACGAGCAGACCGACCAGGACTCCCTGCCGCCTTACGACGAGCTCGACGCCATCCTCGAGCACTTCATCGAAGGAGAGGCCTCGGCGGAAGACATCATCGCCGCCGGCCACGACGATGCGACGGTACGCCGGGTGATCCGCATGGTCTTCATCAACGAGTTCAAGCGCCGCCAGGCGGCACCGGGCCCCCGCGTGACCACGAAGGCCTTCGGCCGCGAACGCCGCTACCCGATCACCTCCGGCTGGCGCTGACTCCCACCGCAACAAAAAACTTCTTGGCGAAGGTGGGGATGATGCGATGCGTTCTGGCTCGGCTTCGCCCTCGCATTCGTTGTGCGGCGTGGCGGCGGAGCTGCCGGGCGCCACCCTCGGCGCGACAGGCGGCGCCGTCCCTTGGGAAGGGGTGCCGCTGCGCGGCCGTGTTCGATGGCTGGCGCCCCTTCGGGCTCGGACGGTCGGGCGGGGGTTTCCGATTCGCCCTCCTGGCTCAGCGGAAACGATC
>NZ_JBFUPQ010000026.1:0-16597 GCF_041360655.1 Luteibacter sp. RCC_6_2
AGAAGTGAAACGCGCATGCGCCGATGGTAGTGTGGCTCAAGCCATGCAAGAGTAGGTCACCGCCAGGGGCTTTATCCCGGAAACCCGGTCTCATTTGAGGCCGGGTTTTCTTTTGCCTGTTAGATGCTGTTGCATGCCGCGCATGCGACCCGCAACAGGTCACCGCCAGGGGCTTTATCCCTAAAAACCCGCTACGAGCAATCGTGGCGGGTTTTTTCTTTGCCCGGTGGGAAGCCGCTTCAGCGGCGATGGGTGCTCGCCTCAACCCCCGCCCGCTGCCGCGGGATCGCCGGCCTGGCCAGCTACCACCAGGCCATCGCAAGCACCCTTCGCCGGCCTAGCCGGCTCCCACAAGAGCCAGGCTGCTTACCACCAAAGCCAATGCTCTTCACCAGAGCGCTCTGATCGCGCTTGCGGCATGACACTCGCATGGCAACGCGTCATCATGCTTGGGCGATAGGCAGCAACGGGAAAGATCGATGGATCCACGGCTCAACCGGCGACAGGAAGAACTGATCGCCATCGTCCAGCGGGAAGGCTTCGTCGGTGTCGACGAACTGGCCACGCATTTCGACGTGGCTCCGCAGACGATCCGTCGCGATCTCAATCTCCTGGCCGATGGAGGCCTCATTCGCCGCTACCACGGCGGCGTGAGCGCGTCCTCGTCGAGTGTCGAGAACGTTGCCTATGCCGCACGCCAATCGTTGCAGACCGCGGAGAAGAGCCGCATCGCCACCGCGATCGCGAAGTCGATTCCCGACGGTTCCTCGCTCTTCATCAACCTGGGCACGACCAACGAAGGCGTGGGCCGCGCGTTGCTCGAGCACCGCGACTTGCGCGTCATCACCAACAATCTCAATATCGCGATCCTGCTCAGCGACAATCCCACGTTCGAAGTGATCGTCGCAGGCGGCGTCGTCCGTGGGCGCGACCACGGCGTGACCGGCGAAGCCACGATCGAACTCATCCGCCAGTTCAAGGTCGACTTCGGCATCATCGGCATCTCTGGCATCGAGCTCGACGGCACGCTGCTGGACTTCGACTTCCACGAAGTCCGCGTCGCCCAGGCGATCATCGAGCACTCGCGCCAGGTGTTCCTCGGGGCCGACCACAGCAAGATCGGCCGCAACGCGATGGTCCGGCTCGGCGACTTCTCCCGCGTGGATGCATGGTTCACCGATCGGCAGCCGCCGGATGCCTTGCTTCCCGTCTTGGAAGCCGCCGGCACGCAGTTGCACGTTGCCGGCGAATAAGCGCGCCGGACCGTAGCCCCAAGACCGGGGAAACCCTCCGCTTCGCTGCCGACAGACCCGATTACGCTGCACTGCAGCGTGCGATGTTCGTTTGTGTTCGAATATGCTCATTTCCACGCAGGCGAAGCCTGACTGATCCGTGAAATGTTCGTAAGCGCAAACAATTCCGCGCGTCGCAAGTAAAAACGAACGTACCCGAGCGTAGGGTTCACCCTTCAGCAGGCCTCGCCTCCAGCTAAGCGGAGTTCGCGATGGTCGAGCAGGTCGATGTTCTGGTGGTCGGTGGTGGCGTCAATGGCGTCGGCATCGCCCGTGACGCCGCGGGGCGCGGGTTGAGCGTCTGGCTCTGTGAGCGGGACGATCTCGCCGCGCATACCTCCAGTGCCAGCACCAAGTTGATCCATGGTGGCTTGCGCTATCTGGAGCAGTTCGAATTCGCCCTCGTGGGCAAGGCGCTCGCCGAGCGCGAAGTGCTGCTGCGTGCCGCGCCGCACATCATCTGGCCGCTGCGCTTCGTCCTGCCGCACCAGCCGCACCTGCGTCCGGCGTGGATGATTCGCCTGGGCCTGTTCCTCTACGACCACCTGGGCCGCGGCCGCCGCACGCTGCCTGGTTCGCGTCGCGTGCGCTTCGGCAAGCACGTCACCGGCGAGCCCTTGCGCGACGACTTCAGCGTCGGCTTCGTCTATTCCGATGCGTGGGTGCAGGATGCCCGCCTGGTCGTCCTCAACGCGATGGACGCCGCGCGGCGGGGCGTGCACATCGAGACCCACACGCGCTGCGTCAGCGCCCGGCGCGACGGCGAGGGCTGGACCGCGGAACTCGAAGCCCGTGACGGCAGCCGCCATTTCGTGAAGGCCCGCGCGCTCGTGAATGCAGCCGGCCCGTGGGCGGCGAGCTTCCTCGACGACGTGGCCCATGTGAAGCACCAGCACTCGCTGCGCCTGATCAAGGGCAGCCACATCGTGGTGCCGAAGATCTTCGAACACCGCTACGCGTACATCTTCCAGCAACCGGACCGCCGCATCGTCTTTGCGATCCCCTACGAACGCGACTTCACCCTGATCGGCACGACGGACATCGAGTACAAGGACGATCCCTCGCATCCGACGATCACGGCGGAGGAAACGAGCTATCTCTGCGATGCCGTGAACCGCTACTTCAAGAAGCAGCTTTCGCCGAGCGACGTGGTCTGGAGCTATAGCGGTGTGCGTCCACTCCTGCAGGACGAAGCGGGCAGCGCTTCCGAAGTCACGCGCGACTACCTGCTGGACATCGATCAGAACGGCCCGCCGCTGTTGAACGTCTTCGGCGGCAAGCTGACCACTTACCGGAAGCTTTCCGAAGAGGCCGTCGACAAGCTCGCGCCCTTGCTGGGCAATCACCAGCCCGCGTGGACCGCCGACGCCCGCCCGCTTCCGGGTGGTGGCGAGCGCGATATCGACGAGCTGCTCGCCGATATCCGCGCATCGCGTCCTTGGCTGCCCGAAACCCTGGCCTGGCGGCTCGTGCACAGCTACGGCACCCGTGCCCGCGACCTCTTGGGCGAGGCCGATGGCCTGAACGCCCTGGGTGAGCATTTCGGCGCGGACCTCTACCAGGCTGAAGTGGACTACCTCGTGCGCCACGAATGGGCCACCGAGGCCGAGGACATCCTCTGGCGTCGAAGCAAGCTCGGCCTGAGGGTCACCCCGCCGGACGTCCAACGCCTTACCGATTACCTGTCCACGAAGCGCTGAGGCGCCACGGGGACATCCCAAAGACGCGTGCCGTACTGCTGACCGGCCCGCGCCCCACGACACATAGGAGTACTCAGCATGTCGGTCTACCTGAGTGAGTTCCTCGGAACCATGGTGATGATCCTGTTAGGCGATGGCGTCGTCGCCGGCGTGCTGCTGAAGGATTCGAAGGCGGAGAACGCGGGTTGGGGCGTGATCACCTGGGCCTGGGGCCTCGCCGTCCTCATGGGCATCTTCGTCGCCGCGAAAAGCGGCGCCCACATGAATCCCGCGATCACGCTGGCGATGGCGTCCATCGGCAAGCTGTCGTGGTCGCTCGTCCCGGGGTATATCGCGGCGCAGATGGCGGGTGCCTTCACCGGCGCGGTGCTGGTCTATCTCGCCTATCTTGCCCACTGGAAGGGCACCGCCGATCCGGCCAAGAAGCTCGGCATCTTCTGCACGATTCCGGCGATCCGTTCGATCCCGGCCAACCTGGTCACCGAGGTGATAGGCACGTTCGTGTTGGTGTATTGCGTGCTCGCCATCGGCAGCAACGATCTCTCCAAGGGCCTGGCGCCGATCGCCGTCGCACTGCTCGTGGTGGTGATCGGCATGTGCCTGGGCGGCCCCACCGGTTATGCGATCAATCCCGCGCGTGACTTCGGCCCCCGCCTCGCACACGCCTTGCTGCCCATCCCCGGCAAGGGCGGTTCGGACTTCGCCTACGCGCCGGTACCCATCGTCGGTTCGATCATCGGCGCCCTGCTCGCCGCCTTCGCCTATACCGCCCTCGCGGCCTGACTCGAGGATTCATCGTGACCACCAAGAAGAAATACATCCTGGCCATCGACCAGGGCACCACCAGCTCGCGCACGATCCTGTTCGATCATGACGGCAACATCGCCGGTACCGCCCAGCGCGAATTTCCTCAGATATTCCCGCAGCCGGGTTGGGTCGAACACAATCCGCGGGAGATCATGACCAGCGTGCTCTCGACCATGACCGAAGTGATCAGCAGTTCGCAGATCGACCCGGCCTGCATCGAAGGCATCGGCATCACCAACCAGCGCGAGACGGCGGTGGTATGGGACAAGCATACGGGCCAGCCGATCTACAACGCGATCGTCTGGCAGTCGCGACAGACCGCCGACATCTGCGACAAGCTCAAGGCGGACGGTTACGACGAGATGGTCCGCGAGAAGACTGGGCTTCTGATCGACGCCTACTTCGCCGGTACCAAGGTGCGCTGGATCCTCGACCACGTGGAAGGCGCGCAGGCGAAGGCCGAGGCGGGCGACCTGCTGTTCGGCACCATCGATACCTGGGTGATCTGGAACCTCACCGGTGGCAAGGTGCACGTCACCGACTATACCAATGCCTCGCGCACGCTGATGTACGACATCTACAAGCGTGAGTGGGACGACGAACTGCTGAAGATGCTCAACGTGCCGCGCGCGATGTTGCCGGAGGTGAAGTCCTCAAGCGAGATCTACGGCAATACGCAGGCGAAGCAGTTCTTCGGTCGCGAAGTGCCGATCGCCGGTATCGCGGGCGACCAGCAGGCGGCATTGTTCGGCCAGGCGTGCTTCGAACAGGGCATGGCGAAGAACACCTATGGCACGGGCTGCTTCATGCTGATGAACACCGGCGAGAAGGCCGTGCGCTCGAAGACCGGCTTGCTCACCACTATCGCCTGGGGCGTCGACGGCAAGGTGGAATACGCGCTGGAAGGCAGCATCTTCGTCGCTGGCTCCGTCATCCAGTGGTTGCGGGATGGACTGCGCATGCTCGGCAAGGCTTCCGACTCGCAGGCCTATGCGGAACGCGCCAAGGACAACGACGGTGTGTACTTCGTGCCTGCGTTCGTGGGTCTCGGTGCGCCGTATTGGAGAAGCGACGTGCGCGGTGCCGTGTTCGGCTTGTCGCGCGGTACGACGAAAGAGCAGTTCATCCGCGCCGCGCTGGAATCGATGGCGTACCAGACACGCGACGTGCTCGAGGCGATGCAGAAGGACTCGGGTATCCAACTCAAAGAACTGCGTGCGGATGGTGGCGCCATCGCCAACGACTTCATGGCGCAGTTCCAGGCCGACATCCTCGACGTGACGCTGTTGCGTCCGAAAGTGCAGGAAACCACGGCGCAGGGTGCCGCTTATCTCGCCGGCCTGGCGGTGGGCTTCTGGAAGGACAAGAAGGAAATCGCCACGCGCTGGGCGGTCGACCGTGAGTTCAAGCCGCAGATGACGAAGGAACGTCGCGACGACTTGTATGAAGGTTGGCAGCAGGCGGTGAGTGCGACGATGGGGTTCAAGCCGCGGAATTAGCCCGGGCCGGTGTCGAGGCGAGCACCCATCGCCGCTGAAGCGGCTTCCCACCACAGCTCTGTGCCAATGAGTCGGTGCCAATGAAAAGGGGCGGCGCAGTGATGCGCCGCCCCTTTTTTCATGCACTCCGCGGGATGATCAGGCCCGGACGTAGCCGACTCAGGCCAGCGCGTAGCCGAACTGGTCCTTGAACTCCGTGGCGAACTGCTCGTACGTGAAGTACTGGTTCTGCGTGCCCGGATGCTCGACCTTCAGCGCGCCCATCAGCGATGCCATCTTGCCGACGGTCGGCCAGTCGTAGCCCTTCATGATGCCGAAGATGAGGCCGGCGCGGTAAGCATCGCCACAGCCGGTCGGATCGACCACCTTGTGTTCGCGTGCCGGCGGCACTTCGAGCGTTTCGCCGTTAACGTGGATCAGCGAGCCGCGCGGTCCCAGCGTCACGATGTACGCATCGACCTTCGAGGCGATGTCCGCCGCGCTCCAACCCGTACGCTGCTGCAGCAACTGCGACTCGTAGTCGTTGACGATGACGTACGTCGACTTCTCGATCATCGCGCGGAACTCGTCGCCGTTGAACAGCGGCATCGCCTGGCCCGGGTCGAAGATGAAGGGCACGCCACGCGCGGCGAATTCATCGACATGCTGCAGCATCGCGTCGCGGCCATCCGGCGCGACGATGCCGAACTCGCACTGCTTGATGTCGCGCACGTGGTTCTCGTGCGCGCTCGACATCGCGCCCGGGTGGAAGGCGGTGATCTGGTTGTTGTCCAGGTCGGTGGTGATGAAGCACTGCGGGGTGAACTGGTCGTCGAACTGGCGCACGCCGTCGAGGCGGATGCCGAACTTCTCCAGGTGCGCGCGGTACGGCGCGAAATCCTGGCCGACCGTCGCCACCGGCATCGGCTCGCCGCCGAGCAACTTCAGGTTGTAGGCGATGTTGCCCGCGCAACCGCCGAACTCGCGGCGCATGGCCGGCACCAGGAACGACACGTTCAGGATGTGCACCTGATCCGGGATGATGTGGTTCTTGAACTGGTCCTGGAAGACCATGATCGTGTCGTAGGCTAGCGATCCGCAGATAACGGCAGTCATGCGTTGGGTGACCCTGGAGGATGGTAAGTGGCGCGGCCATGAAGGGCCGCCGCGAACGCCGCCCGCGACGGGTCCGGCAAACCTGCGGATCGTACCCAAAATCGGCCCCCGAGGCGACCTCCGCCTAGCCGGTGTCCATACCCCCCCGGGAGCGGGTTCCGCACGCATCACCCGGAGTTACAAGGCTTTCTTAACGTATGCGCCCTTGCGTGGGGGAGGGCGCCAATCTAGACTCGCACGCTTACTTTTTCCCGCTATGGGCGCCCGCCGCATCATGTTTAAGAAGTTCCGCGGACTTTTCTCGAACGACATCTCCATCGATCTCGGCACGGCGAATACGCTTATTTATGTGCGTGGGCAGGGCATTGTCCTCAACGAACCCTCGGTCGTGGCGATCCGCCAGGACCGTGGCCCCGGCGGCCCCCGTGCCGTCGCGGCCGTAGGTGGCGACGCCAAGCGCATGCTCGGCCGTACGCCGGGCAACATCGCCACCGTGCGCCCGATGAAGGACGGCGTCATCGCCGACTTCACCATGACCGAGGCGATGCTCCAGCACTTCATCAAGCAGGTGCACCGCTCGCGCATGCTGCGGCCCAGCCCGCGCGTGCTGGTCTGCGTGCCTTGCGGCTCCACCCAGGTGGAGCGCCGCGCCATCAAGGAATCGGCCGAAGGCGCCGGTGCCCGTGACGTCTTCCTGATCGAGGAGCCCATGGCGGCCGCGATCGGCGCGGGCATCCCGGTGCACGAGGCCCGCGGCTCGATGGTCCTGGATATCGGCGGCGGCACCTCGGAGGTGGCCGTCATCTCGCTGAACGGCATCGTCTACTCGCAGTCGGTCCGCGTTGGCGGCGACCGCTTCGACGAGGCCATCATCAACTACGTGCGCCGCAACCACGGCACCCTGATCGGCGAATCCACCGCCGAGCGGATCAAGCTGGAGATCGGCTGCGCCTTCCCGCAGAGCGAAGTCCGCGAGATCGAGATCTCCGGCCGCAACCTGGCCGAGGGCGTGCCGCGCATGTTCACGATCAACTCCAACGAGGTGCTGGAAGCCCTGCACGAGCCGCTCTCCGGCATCGTGGCGGCGGTGAAGGCGGCGCTGGAACAGACCCCGCCGGAGCTCTGCTCCGACGTGGCCGAGCGCGGCATCGTGCTCACCGGCGGTGGCGCCCTGCTGCGCGATCTGGATCGCCTGATCTCCGAGGAAACCGGCCTGCACGTGCAGGTGGCCGATGACCCGCTCACCTGCGTGGCGCGCGGCGGCGGCAAGGCCCTGGAGATGATCGACCAGCACGGCAGCGACTTCTTCGCGTTCGAATGATGGCCGCGCGCGCGGCGCTTTGGCCGGAGCGCGCTGATCCATGGCCCTGAATCGCGACGACACGTCGCCGTTGTTCGCGCCCGGCGTGGCGGGGACGCTGCGCCTCATCGTCTACCTCGCGCTCGCCTGCGTGCTGATGGTGCTCGATCACCGTGGCGGCTGGCTGGGTAACGTGCGCTACGGCCTGTCGCTGGTGGTCGAGCCCGTCTATCGCATCGCCGGCCTGCCCTCGCAGGGGTTCCAGGCGGCGACGGTGGCGTTCGCCGACCGCCAACGCCTCACCGAGCAGAACCAGCGCCTGCGCGAGGACCTGCTCCTGGCTAACGCCAAGCTCAACCGCATGGCCTCCGTGGCCGAACAGAACCAGCGCCTGAAGGAATTGCTGGACACCCAGCACAGCCTTTCGCTCAACGTGCAGCTCGCGCGCCTGATCGGCGTCGACCTGGGTAGCTTCCGCCACCGGATCGTGCTCAACGTGGGCGCGCGCGACAAGGTCCAGCCGGGCCAGGTCGTGATCGACGCGCGCGGCGTGATGGGCCAGATCGTCGAAGTGATGCCCACCACCTCGGTCGCCATGCTGATCACCGATCCCAACCACGCGATTCCCGTGACCGTCGAACGCACCGGCCTGCGGACCATCGCCTATGGCTCGCGCACGGGCGACTCGCTCACCTTGCCGAACATCCCCGTCTCGGCCGACGTGCAAGCGGGCGACAAGCTGGTCACCTCCGGGCTGGGCGGCCGCTTCCCACCGGGCTTCCCCGTGGGCGAGATCCGCGACGTGGCACAGACGCCATCGGGCACCTTCCTTTCCGCGCAGGCGAAACCCGCCGCCGACCTGGATCGCAGCGAGGACGTCCTGTTGCTGCACGACCTGGCCGAACCCGCCGGCCCACCGGCACCCGCGCCGAATGTCGGCCCGCCCGCCGACCTCGCGCCGCCTCCGGGTGCGCCGCCGGCGGCGACCTTGCCCTCCGTGACCTCGCCGACCGCGACGCCGGCACCGGCGCGTCCGTCCACCGCCGCGCCATCGACGGGGACCACGCCATGAACAAGGTTCGCGTTCGCCAGCTGTGGTTCGCCGCCACGCTGCTGATGTCACTGTTCCTGATGCTGGTCCCGTTGCCGGGCCCGCTCACGCCGTTCAAGCCGTACTGGCCGGCCCTGATCCTGCTCTACTGGTGCCTGCAGTCCGGCGACAGGGTCACCCTCGGCCTGGCGTTCTGTGTCGGCGTGGCCGCCGATCTCTTCGACGGCATCCTGCTGGGTGAGCAGGCCTTGCGCCTCACGGCCATGGTCTTCATCGCGCTGCGCTTCCGCTCGCGCCTGCGTTTCTTCCCGATGTGGCAGCAGTCGCTGGCCGTGCTCGGCCTGCTGGTGAACGACCGCATCCTGCTCCTGCTGGTGCGCGTGTTCGGCGGCGATCCGTTGCCGCCGCCCGAGTACTGGATCTCGCCCCTGGTGGGCGCGGCGCTGTGGCCGTTCGTGTTCCTCATCCTCGACGACCTTCGCGCGCGCCTGCGCATCCACGAGGCATGAGCCGGCGGCGCGCCTCGATCAAGGAAGTCCGTGGCGAGGTGGCGCTGTTCCGCCGCCGCGCCATGGCCGGCTTCGCATTGATCCTGCTCGGCCTCGCCGCCGTGTGCGCACGCTACGTATACCTGCAGGTGCTGCACCACGACGAGTTCGTGGCGCGTTCGGACCAGAACCGCGTGAAGCCGCGTGCGATACCGCCGGCGCGCGGGCTCATCTACGACCGCAATGGCGTGCTGCTGGCCGATAACGTCCCGGCGTTCCGCCTGGAAGTCATTCCCGAGCAGGTCGCCGACATGGACGAGATGCTGGGCAAGCTCGGCACCGTCGTGCCGCTCAGCGACGAGGACATCGCCACCTTCAAGAAGCAGGTGAAGCAGGGGCGGCGGTTCGAGGGGATTCCGCTCAAGCTGAAACTCACCGAGGACGAGATCGGCCGCTTCGCCGTGAACCGCTGGCGATTCCCGGGCGTCGACGTGGTGCCGTACCTCACCCGGCGTTACCCGATGGGCTCGTTGCTGGCCCACGTCATCGGCTACGTCAGCCGTATCGACGTGGACGACCTCGACCGCATGGACGACGACGAGGAAGCCAGCTACAAGGGCACCACGCACATCGGCCGCATCGGTATCGAACGCTATTACGAGAAGCTGCTGCACGGTGCACCGGGCTACGAGCTGGTCGAAGTGAACGCCGACGGCCGGACGCAGGCCGTGCTCGACACGACCCCGCCCACCCCGGGCAAGAACATCTATCTCTCCATCGACGTGCGCCTGCAAAAGGCGGCCGAGGAAGCGATGAACGGCCGCTCCGGCGCGGCCATCGCGATCGATCCGCGCAACGGCCAGGTGCTGGCCTTCGCCAGCGTGCCGAGCTTCGATCCCAACCTGTTCGTCAACGGCATCAGCTCCGCCGACTACAAGGCGCTGACCACCGCGCCCGACAAGCCGCTGTACAACCGGGCGCTGCGCGGTGTTTACCCGCCGGGCTCGACGGTGAAGCCGTTCCTCGCCCTGGGTGGCCTGACCATGGGTATTCGCCGTCCGTCCGACACGGTGCTGTCCACGGGTGAGTTCTGCATCCCCGGGCAGTCGCGCTGCTATCGCGACGACAAACGCGGCGGCGACGGCACGGTGAACATGATCCAGGCCATCGAGCTCTCGACCAACACCTATTTCTACCGGCTGGCGCTCGACATGGGCATCGACCGGCTCTCCGACTGGATGGGCAAGCTGGGCTTCGGCAAGAAGACCGGCATCGACCTCGTCGGCGAAGTGGAGGGCGTGATGCCGTCGCGCGAATGGAAGGCATCCCGCAGCAAGGCGGGATGGTTCCCCGGCGAGACCATCATCTCGGGTATCGGCCAGGGTTATTGGGCGGTCACGCCGCTCCAGCTCGCGCATGCCACGGCCACCTTCGCCGGCCGCGGCATCCCGTATACGCCGCATTTCCTGCTCGACACGCAGGACGGTGTCGACAGTCCGCGCGTGCCGCAATCGTTCCCGCCCTCCGGGCCATCGGTGATCCGCAAGGCGGCCGATTGGGATGCCGTGAACGAAGGCATGAAGGCCGTCATCAACTCCGGCAGGGGTACCGGCAAGCGCCTGCCTTTCGGCTTCCCGTACATCATCGCGGGCAAGAGCGGCACGGCCGAACGCTTCTCGCGCAAGACCGACGCCTACGACACCAACAAAAACACCGCCTATCTGGCCAGCCGCCACCGCGCGTTGTTCATCGCGTACACGCCCGCCGACGATCCGAAGATCGCCGTGGCCGTCGTGCTGGAAGCCGGCGCGTGGGGCGCGCAGGACTCCGGCCCGATCGCGCGAAAGATCCTCGACCAATGGGTGGTGGACGAAGGTGGCCAGCGGCCTGCGGACATGCCGCCGGGGCCGATCGTCACCGCTGATGCGATACCGGAGCCTTCGCCCGGCGAAGCCTCGTCCGTGCAGGACGCCCAGCCCGCCGGTGCCAGCAGTACCGACCTGCCGCCCCAGGACAACGGGGAGGACCAGTAGCCATGTTCCAGACGCTCACCATGCGCATGAAGCGCTTCGGCCTGCGCCTGCTCACGCGACCACGGCTCGACCTGCCGCTCTTGCTGGCGCTCTTCGTGCTCGGCTGTGCGGGACTGGCCACGCTCTACAGCGCGGGCAACGGCAACTTCTCACTGGTCACCGGGCAGGCCGCGCGCTTCGTCCTCGGCGCCGTGTTGCTCCTGGTCATCTCACGCATCCCGCCGCCGGTGCTGCGCTCGTGGACGCCATGGCTCTACCTCGGCAGCACCGCCTTGCTGGTGGTCGTGGCCGTGCTCGGCGAAGGCCGCGGCGCGTATCGCTGGCTCGACCTCGGTTTCATGCGCTTCCAGCCATCGGAGTTGCTCAAGCTGACCATGCCGATGATGGTCGCCTGGTACCTGCATCCACGGCAGTTGCCGCCGAGCTGGAAGGACATCATCGTCGTCGGCCTGCTGATCGCCGTGCCGGCCGGCCTCATCGCCGAGCAGCCCGACCTCGGCACCGCCTTGCTCGTGGCGGGCGCCGGCGCATTCGCGCTCTTCCTTTCCGGCATGGCGTGGTGGCGTATCGGCCTGCTCGTGGGCGGCGTGGGGGCGGTGATCCCCGTGGCGTGGCAGTTCCTGCACGAATACCAGCGCAATCGCGTGCGCACGCTGCTCGATCCCGAATCCGACCCGCTAGGCAACGGCTGGCACATCATCCAGTCGAAGATCGCGGTGGGTTCCGGCGGCATGTTCGGCAAGGGCTGGCAGCAGGGCACGCAATCGCGCCTGGAGTTCCTGCCGGAGCACACCACCGACTTCATCTTCGCCGTCTTCTCCGAGGAATTCGGCCTGGTGGGTGTCATCGCGATCATGCTGCTGTACGCCTTCATCATTGGCCGCTGCCTGTGGATCGCGATGAACGCGCGCGACACGTATTCCCGCCTGCTCGCCGGCGCGATCGGCATGAGCTTCTTCGTTTACGTGGCGGTGAACGGCGGCATGGTCGCGGGCATCCTGCCGGTGGTCGGCGTGCCGATGCCACTGGTGAGTTACGGCGGTACCTCGGCGGTTTCCCTGCTCACGGGATTCGGCGTGCTGATGTCGATCCATGCGAACCGGAAGCTGCACGACTAGGCCGCCGTGGCCTGAACGTCCGCCCAGGATCGCCCCTGGTGCGCCACACGCGCGTGCTACGCTTCCACGCATGGATGAAGTTCTCGCCGCGCACCGCGCACGACCCGCACGTCACCTCCCGCGCCTCGCCGGCGCGATGATCGCCTTCCCCCTGATGTTCGCCTCCGCGGCGTTCGCCGAAACCCATCCGGGGCAGGAACAACTGGTGCGCGAAGTCGCCAGGGACACCGGCAAGAGCAAGGCCTCGCTGAACGCGCTGCTCGACGGCGCGAAGAAACAGCAGGCCATTCTCGACGCCATCAGCCGCCCGGCCGAAGGCAAGCCTTGGCGCGATTACCGTCCGATTTTTCTCACCGAGCAACGCATCCAGGCGGGGGCGGATTTCTATCGCCAGCACCGGCAGTTGCTCGACGGCATCGGCCGCAAGTACGGCGTGCCGCCCGAATACATCGTCGCCATCGTCGGCGTGGAGACCTTCTACGGTCGCAATACCGGCAAATGGAAGGTGCTGGATGCGCTGACCACGCTGGCGTTCTACTACCCCAAGCGCGCGCCGTTCTTCCGCGAGCAGCTGAAGGCCTTGCTCGAACTTCCACAGAACCACCTGGGTGGCCCGCTCGACACGCTGACCGGCTCCTATGCCGGCGCGCAGGGCTGGGGCCAGTTCATGCCCTCGTCGATCCGCGACTGGGGCGTGGATTACGACCACGACGGCCATATCGACATGAAGGGCTCGATGGGCGACATCTTCGCCAGCGTGGCCAACTACTTCGCCCAGCACGGCTGGGAAGCGGGTGGCCCGGTCGCCGCGCGCGCCCAGCCCGACGCGCGCGCCGTGGCGCCGGCCGTGCCCAAGGACTGGAAGCCGGTGGCGCCGGTGGAATCGTTCGTCGCGGACGGCTTCGCACCGCTGCAACACCTCAACCCCGGCCGCGATGCGCAACTGGTGCGCCTGGACGGGCCCGCGGGTGACGAATACTGGTTCGTGTTCCAGAACTTCTACGTGATCACCACGTACAACCGCAGCCCCATGTACGCCATGGCCGTGGACCAGCTGGCGCGCGAGATCCGCGCCCGCACGCACGGACCCGGCGAACGATGATCCCCGGGTGGCATCCCGCCCTCCCGGACCAGGCCCGGTCGAAGCCGACCCCGTCGGCGACTTGTCCTGCCCGGTGGGAGCCGCTTCAGCGGCGAAGGGTGCTCGCCCCATCCTCACCCGCTTCCGACCGTGCCGTGCCCCGCGCTTGCCTGACGATCAAACGCCACGCTTCGCTCCTCACGATCCTGTTCATCGCCATGCTCCTCACCGCCTGCGGCGGCTCCCGCAACGCGCGTCCTTCCTCGCGCGGCGGTAGCTCGCCGGCACCCAGCGGCGGCCGCTACGACGACATCCGCAAGTCGCAGGGTTCGCGCTATCGGTCCAGTTCGGACAGCGTTCCCACCGATATCCCGGACGTGAACAAGCTCCCCGAGCCGGTGCCGAAGGTCGAGCCGCGCTCCCTCTACGGCAACAAGTCGCCGTACTCGGTGCTCGGCCAGACCTACAACGTGCTGCCGAGCCCGCGCGGCTATGTCGAACGCGGCATCGCCTCGTTCTACGGGAACAAGTTCCACGGCTACAAGACCTCGAGTCTCGAGGAATACGACATGTACCAGTTCTCGGCGGCGCACAAGACCTTGCCGCTGCCGAGCTACGCGCGCGTCACCAACCTCGAGAACGGCAAGAGCGTCATCGTGCGCATCAACGACCGCGGCCCGTTCCACGAAAACCGCATCATCGACCTTTCGTTCGCCGCGGCCGTGAAGATCGGCGTGTGGCCCAAGGGCACGGGGCTGGTGGAAGTGCGGGCGATCGATCCCAACGACCCCGGCAGCGATCGCGGCGCGCCGTATGTGAACACCGCGCCGAAGCCGGCGCCGATCACCGCGCCACCTCCGCCGCCACAGCGGGCGGTCACGGCTTCGGTGGCAGCCACCCCGGTGCCAACCAAGCCGGTGGGGGCCAACCCGGTGCCAACCAACCCGACAGGAACCGGCTCGGTGGGAGCCAACCCTGTTGGCGATGCCAGCGTGCGCCAAGCTCCCATCGCCAACAGGGTTGGCTCCCACCAGGACGTCGCCGTCGACGAGGATGGCCATGTACCTGGCATGACGGGGGTTTCGCCGAGCGAGGCGTTGCCGCCGCTGGCCGCGGCGGCAAGCGTGCCGACTGCCGTCAGCCCGAGCCCCGCCGGTACCCGGAGTTCCGCCGCCAGGCCGGTCACCGCCAGTACCCAAGGCTCCGTCCCTGCCCAAGCCCCCGCCACCGCGTCGATGGCCGGCAAACCGAGCATCTACCTCCAGGTCGGTGCCTTCTCCGACGTCGTGAACGCCAATCGCGTGGCCGACCAATTGAACCGTGCGGGCCTCGGGCCGGTCAGTGTGGTCGAGGCCACTATCGGCGGCCGCAGCGTGCGCCGTGTGCGCGTGGGACCGCTTGCCGACGTGGATACGGCCGATCGCGTGACCGACCAGATCGCCGGCATGGGCCTGCCCAGGCCGCAGGTCGCGGTAGACTGACCTTCTTTTTCCTGCTTTGAACTGGACCGTTGAAACGATGAAGCTCTTGCCCCGTTCCCTGTTCGCTTTCGCCGCCGCCGCGTTCGTCGCCGGCGTGACCGTGGCGCAGCAGACCCCGCCCCGTCCGTCCGTGCCGCGCCCGGTGGTTCCCGAGGCGCCGGTTCCGCCGCCGCCGGATGTCGAGGGCAAGAGCTGGGTGCTGATGGACTACAACACCGGGCAGATCATCGCGTCGAAGGACCCGGACCTCCAGGTCGAGCCCGCGTCGATCACGAAAGTGATGACCGACTACGTGGTGTCGGCCGAGGTCGGCAACGGCAAGATCCACATGACCGATCCGGTCACCATCAGCGAGAACGCGTGGCGTGGCGGCGGCGCGGGCACCGATGGCTCCACCAGCTTCCTCAAGCTCAACAGCCAGGTGCCGCTGAAGGACCTGCTCTACGGCATGATCATCCAGTCGGGCAACGATGCCGCCATCGCGCTGGCCGAGCACACCGCGGGCTCCGAGCCCGCCTTCGCCAACCTGATGAACGCGTACGCCAAGCAGCTCGGCATGACGCATTCGAATTTCCAGAACGCATCCGGTTACCCGGTATCCAACCACTTCACGACGGCTCGTGACATCGCGATCCTGTCGCGTGCGCTGATCCACGACTTCCCCGAGGACTATGCGATCTCGGCCGTGAAGGAGTTCGAGTGGAACGGCATCAAGCAGCACAACCGCAACCTGCTGCTGTGGCGCGACAACACCGTCGACGGCATCAAGACCGGCCACACGGCCGCGGCCGGCTACTGCCTTGCCGCATCGGCGAAGCAGGGCGACGCGCGCATGATCGCCATCGTGATGGGCGCCAATAGCGAGAAGGGCCGCGCCGACGCCGCGTTGGCGCTGCTCAACTACGGTTTCCGTTTCTACGAATCGCACAAGCTCTACGAAGCCAACAAGCCGCTGGCCACGCCGAAGCTGTGGAAGGGTGCCGAGAACACCGTCGCGCTGGGCCTCACCGAAGACGCCCTCGTCTCGGTCAAGCGCGGCGACTACGACAAGCTCAAGGCCAACCTCGATATCCCGGCCACCCTGATCGCCCCGTTCAAGAAGGGCCAGCAGGTAGGCACGCTGCGCGTCACCCTCGACGGCCAGCCGATACTCACCGCACCGCTGGTAGCCCTGGCGGATGCGCCGGAAGGCGGCTTCTTCTCGCGCCTGTGGGACACGATCATGCTGTGGTTCCACAGCGACGGCGACAAGAAGTAAGAGGGCGAGACGATGCGTGAAATCGACTTCAGCGATGCGCAGAAGGAAGGGAAGGGCTTCCAGTTTCCCGGTGAGTTCGAGATCACCGCGATCGGCAATGCCAACGCGGGCCTCGACAAGCACGTGCCAGCGTTGCTGCACGGCATCGGGCTGGAGGTGCTCCACGAGACGCTTTCCACGAAGCTGACGCCGGCGGGTAACTACCAGTCGGTGACGGTGAGTTTCGTGGCCCCGTCACGCGAGAAGTACCTCGAAGCGCACAGCACGTTGCGGGCGGATCGGGATATTCGTTTCACGATGTAGGTCGTCGTGGGCCCATCGCCGACAGGGTCGGCTTGTGTCTTTCCGAAGGGCTAGGCTTGGAGGTGAGAGCGGAGTGCGGCAAGCCGATGGA
>NZ_JBFUPQ010000027.1:0-8626 GCF_041360655.1 Luteibacter sp. RCC_6_2
TGGGTGGCCAGCCAGGCCTGGAGGCCGACGAGGCGGTCGAAGGCGTCGGTGGCCGCCTGGTAGGGACTCTGGGAGAGAGCAGGCGGGGCCTGCGGGGGCATCGTATCCATGATGATTTTCCTGGTGGGGATGATTCAGTGGCGGACCGGACCGAGAGGGGTCCCGAGTTCGCCCCGTCGGCCGACGTTGACGATCTGTGTCGAGGGGATGTAGATCGGTGCGTTGCTGTGCAACGTGTATTGGTATTCGCCGCTGGGAAGGATGCGTCGGCGTATCTCGAATCCGGGATCGGGACCCGTCCGGGAGCCTGCCCACTCCGGCCTGGGCGGCGCACGGAGACTCGTCGTATTGATCTGCATCCAATAGCCGAGCGGATCGCGCTGCGAGGATCGATGGACCGGCGACATGCCGAGCACGTCGGATAGCTGCGCCACGGGCGATTCCGGTGGAAGGGCCGACACCGGATACGAGGAGGGCCCACGAACCCACGCCGCACCATCGGCCAGCGTGATGCCTTCGACGTTCTCCCCCGGCAGGAATTCCGCCACGAATCGGCGCTCCCTGAAATACCAGATGCGCTCCGGCCACTCGTGGAAGGGCACGACTTCGGCGGCCGGGATGGCCTCGGTGACGGTGCTGCCGGCCGTGCCGGCCGTCGACCGACGCGGCGAGCGTGGCGCGTTCCTCGCCACGTCGAGCGCATCGTCCCAACGCCTCTGCTGGCTTGGGGTGAGTGTCGGCGTGGAAGGTGCCGGATGGCCGGTCGACGAGGATACGGAGGGTGACTGGATATCGGCACCCTGCGTGGTCCCAGGCGAGGAGCCATGTGAGGGCGACGGTGGCGGCGAGGGGACCCGGCGGCCGTCGTCACGAACCCATCCGCGAAGGTTCAGCACTTCGACGCGCTCGCTGGCGAGCGGGAACCGTGCGTCCAGCTCGTGCAGGAACACGCGTCGCTGATGGACGCTGAGCGCGGCGATGTCCGGATGAAGGTGCGGGTCGATGAGCAGCGCACTGCGTGGGCGAACATCGAACTTCAGATGCGTGCCGTCTTGCCACACCATGGGATATGCACTCGGATTGTCAGCCAATACGGCCGCGATCTCGGCGCGCACGGGCTCCATCACCGGAGGCAAGACCAGGGCTGGTGGCGCCTCAGGGCGCGGGACGGCGGGCGGTACGACGTCGACGGCGGCGGCGGGAGCTGCCGGCGGAGGAGCATCGCCAGCCACGGACATGCGGTTGAACCGCTCACGAAGCCGTCGCATGCCCCCGCGCAGACCGACATCGTGCGCGAATGTCCATCGGCCGTCGATGCGTTCGATCAATGGTCCGGTGAAGTGGGTATCCAGGGATCCCTGCGGCCGGTCGAGACGCCATCGACCGTAGGACTCGTGATAGCTGACGAGGAAAAACCTGCCGTCTTGCTCGACGTAGGACTGCCCACGCACGCGAAAGATGCCGTTCTCGTCCGGTGTGCCCGTCGTGCGCGGATGACGTACCGCGTATCGGTCGTCGAAGCGCACTCGCGGTGACGTCAGCCGCACCCCGGTACTTGCCATGCCATAAGGAGCGGAGCGGGAGCGCACGATGGCTCCGGCGATGTACCGTCCACCGACGAAGGGAGGCACCACCAGGTTGAGCGCGTTGACGTAGCCTTCGGCGAACGCGACGACGGCCTCACCCGTGTCGCCCGATTTCACGTGGTCGTAGAAGCGCCACGAAGCCTGCGTCATGCGCGCGAGACTGGCCGGCACCTCCGCAAGCGCGGCCGCGAGGAACCTTCCCGGCGCGTCGATGTTGAAACGCCCTTGCAGGTATGCGAACAACGTGTCGCTATCCGCGTCTTTCGTGGAACGGGCGAGGAAGCGGGTGTCGCGCTGGTATTTCTCGACGGTGGTGTCGTATGTGGCGGAGAGGAAATCGCCATGTACCTGACGCTCGCCGAATGGCTCGGCAGTCAATGTGTAGGGGGTATCCCCGCCAGGCCCGAGCACCCAGTGGGCGCGACGGTCGCCGGCGAACTCGCGTCTCGCCCCGTTGGGTGAAACGGTGGCGAATTCCGCCGGCAGGCGGTCGAGCAGGTATTCGCGGAAGGCTGGGTGGTACAGAAAACGCTTCGCGGCGTCCTGTCGATTGTCGAATTCGCGGAAAGTGAGGCCGTCCGGTGCGCTGGGCGTGTACATGACGATCCGGGGCGCGCTGTATGGCGCGCGCGATCCGAAGATGAGGATGCCGTCGAGCGGAACCTGCTGGTACATGACCTGAAAGGCGGCAATCTCATGGTTGCCTACGCGAACGGAGCCGCCCGGACCATCGAGTGCGGCTTCGACCCAGCGAAACCCCCGTTCCTCGCGATCGTCGATGAATGAACGGGGTTCGCCTGACAGGTAGTACGACAGCCGTGCTTCGGTTGCTTCCAGACGCATCTGCGCGGACTGCACGATCATGGTCAGCTTCCGGGTCAGGGCACCGACGGCTCCCTGGCGCAGGCGCTGCTCGATGTGAGCCTGGTAACGGCTCGCGATATCGAGGTCGCGAACCATGCCGCGAATGGCACCCTGGCCCAGGCGGTCGCGTAGCGAGGTGCCTTGCGCATCCATCGCGTGCAGCGTCTCGAGAGAGAAACGGCCGATGTTCTGGCAGGCCAGGTCGACGAGCGAAACACGTCGCACGTTCGTCGATCCGGGCAGGGGGTCGAATGCCGACAGCGGGTCCGGAAGCACCTTCACCCGGGCGATCTCGACCGTGATCCCTTCCGGGGATTCGTCGATGCCCAGCACCGCCAGTTTCGCCGCGAGTTCACGCGAAGCGAAGGCGTGCAAGGTCAGCGGCTGCCGCACGCCCGTGATGGAGCGGAGCATCGCCGCCATCGCCAGCGCGTCGTTATAGGCATCGCGCGCCTCGTACCACGCGGTGCGAACGTTGTCCGGGACGTCGGCGAGGCGGGTCGTGACAGCCGCTTCGACCAGGCGGGCCTCGCGCAGGCTTTCGATGGCGTCGATGTCCAGCATCGCCGCCGGGGAAAGCTCATAACGGATACGATCGGCGAGTTCGGTTGCCGCTCCGGGGACGTCGCTATCGAGACGATGGTCGTCGACCGCGAGTGCGATGCGCCCGAGCTGCACTTCCACCATGCGTTTCGCCAGGGTGGGAAAGACGGCGGCGGCGATTTCCCGGGAACCGATGGCGCCTTGCGCCTTCGCTTCCACGAAGGCATCGTTCTCCACCCCGGTGCCATCCATGGCGTCGATCGACTCCAGCAATCTGCGCCGGGTGGATTCCAGGAGACGTTCCTGGGAATCGAAAGCCTCCCATCCGCCATGCGTGGTGAACAGAAGGGCGAGGTGCGGCGCGCGGTCATCGACGACGATCAGCGATCCCGCATGGGGAACGTCGCCCAACATCAATTCGCGCGCGTGGATGCCGGCGGGAAGGGCGGTGTCGTTCGCCATGGCGATACGTTTCGCAAGCGATACCGCATCTTCGCCGAGGGTGCCATCGAGACCGCGCAACGTGGCCTCTTCCTTCATCGTGCTGGCGAGATGCCTGCCCAGGATGGTGCTGCGGATTTCCCCGCCGGCCGCTTCCGGCGACATCCAGAAGCCAGGCAGGGCATCGAGCAGTTGCTGCGCACCCTGGGCATGGGTTTCATTCAGGGTGGGTTGCGTCTCGTACATGCGCAGGAAGGCATCGCGCGTGGTGGCGAGACGGCGCAGTGCCTCGACAGATGCCTCGTTTTCGTGTTGCACGACCGCAGGCGGAGTCGTCGGTGGGATGTCCATATCGCTCTCCATCGTTGTATGACCGGGTAGGAGCGCACGCGGCATCCTTCCCGGCGGGAGTGCAAGCTTAAAGTGGGGACGACCATGAGCCTGTCCGATGGCTATCGCCGCGCCATGTAGGTGCGGCGGGGCAACTTTCGTCAGTGGATTGCGAGGGGCCTTGCTTCGCGAGCACCCATCGCCGACAGGATCGGCTCCCACCTGTCGGCCCCCTGCGCGCCTCTAACCGAGGCGCCTCCGGCTAATGCCTGTCGTGACGGGTGTGCTCGTTGGCGACATGGCGATCATGCAGGGATTCGCCTGCCGAGCCGTCGTCGGGGTCGATCGGCGGACGCGCGTCCAGATCGCGATCGTTTTCACCACCAGGGGTGATCTTCAGGATGGAGTGGCGAACTTCGCGTGCAAGGATCACGCGGGCATCGCGCACCATGTCTTCCAGGGCATCGCTGAAGTCGAGCTTGCCGGCGGGATCGGTCCACACGACCTTCGCCTCGCGAAGTTTCTGGATGAAGCCGCGGAACAGCGCCTTGTCGAAGAATTCCGGTGCCGATAGTTCGTTGAGCATGCCCAGGCGCTGCGCCGTGAGCGTGCAGGCGGTTTCCAGTTCGCCGGCGCTCATGGTGTGCGGGCCATTCTTCACCAGGGCCGCGATGGCGATGTAATACCGTTCGAAGGCCTGCAACATGCTGCGTGCGATAACGCGCAACTGATAGGCGCCATCGTCCTGGCCCGGTCCGCGCTCCAGTACGCGTCCTTCCGCGCTGGACTCCAGGATGCCGCGGCGGACGAAGAACTCGATGGTTTCCTGTACCTGCGCGGCGAAGCCTTCCTTGTCCCACGGGAGGAACAGCTCACCCTGGATGAAGGGATAGATGATCTGGCCGAGGCGCAGTACCGAGGAACGCGACATGCGCCGGTTGTTGAGGAAGCAGGCGGCGACCCACGCGGCGGCGGCATTGAGGTGCAGCACATTGTTGCGGAAGTAGGAGAGCAGTACCGCCTGCTCTCCCTCGGTGACCAGCACGTCGCCCAAGGGGTGGCGTATGCGGCGCACCCAGCCCATCTGCTCGCCGTAGGCGATCACGCCCTGCGGATTCATCGGCGTGATGGTCACCCGATCGGAATAAGGCAGTTCCTGGAACAACGCCTTGGTCAGTTCGATCTGGGCCAGCAGGTCGTTCTCGGCCATCGCATGCTTGGGCGTCGCCAGGAGGGCGAGCGCAAGCAGGTTGATGGGATTGACGTCGGCCGCGCGGTTGATGTTCACCTGGATGCGTTCGGCCAGGTCGTCGACCACGCTGTTCAACCACTCGGGCTTCGCATCCGGCTCGGCCGTGGTCTCGCGCCAGTTCGGGGCGGCCTGGTCGAGCATCGGGGTGAGCAGGATGGGCTCGCCGAAGTTCAGCGTGACGTGGCCGTAGCGTTGGCGGAGCACCTTCAGTCCACGGATGAGGCCGAGCAACGATTCCTTTTCCTTGGGCTTGCCCGACAACTCGCCGACATACGACTTGCCTTCCATCAGTTTCTCGTAGCCGATGTACACCGGCTGGAACATGACGGGCCGGCGCGGCGCGCGGAGGAAGGCGCGCAGTGTCATCACCAGCATGCCCGCGCGCGGTGCGAGCAAGCGCCCGGTACGCGAGCGCCCGCCTTCGATGAAGTACTCCAGGGGTACGCCGCGGTCCACCAGCTGGGCGAGGTATTCGTTGAACACCACCGAATACAGCGCATTGCCCTTGAAGCTGCGGCGCAGGAAGAACGCGCCGCCGCGACGGAGGATCGAGCCCACCACGGGCAGGTTGAGGTTCACGCCCGCGGCGATATGCGGTGGTACCACGCCGGAGTGATGCAGTTGGTAGGACAGCAGCAGGTAATCGGTGTGGCTTCGGTGGCAAGGCACGTACACCACTTCGTGGCCCGGCGCGGCGGCGCGGGCCTTGTCGAAGTGGTGCATCGCGATGCCGTCGTAAAGCTTGTTCCAGAAGTTGGACAGCAGGAACGAGGTCGAACGCACTACCGGGTGCGAGTAATCGGCGGAGATCTCGAGGGCGAAATCGCGTGCCCGGCGTTGGGCTTTCGCCAGGGAGATGTTTTCCTTGCTCGCCGTGGCGGCGATGGCGTCACGCACGGGCTCGGTATTGAGCACGGCATCGACCACGGTGCGACGGTGCGAGAGGTCGGGGCCGATCACGGCCGCGCGGATGCGGCGGAAATGCGTGCGCAGCACCCGGGCGATCTTGCGCGTGAGGCGTTCCTGCGTGAGCTCTCCCGATTCACCGAGCACCGTGCGTAGCGACACGGGTGTGGAGAAATGCACCACGGTGTCGCGCCCATTGAGCAACAAGGCGAGCATGCGGCGGAAGCGGCCGACGACCAGCCAGTTCTCGGCGAACAGCACGCTGAACCAGCCCGATTCGCGGTTCGGCGCGCGGCCGACATAGATCGATACCGGGACCACCTGGATGTCACGCGTCGGATCGTCTTCGATCGCCCGGATCAACTGGCCGATCGGTTCCTTGGGGCCGCGCGAATCGGTGCGGCCGAACAGCCAGCCATGGCGGCGGCTCAGTGAGAAAACCGAACGGCGGCGCCGGCCCGGAAGGTCGAGCAACTGCATGGGGCTGGGCAGCCCGGCCTCGCGGCAGGCGCGTTCCAGGATCAGGGCGTCGGAGGTGCCGTCACGTTCGATCGCATAACAAACGGCCGCGCCGCTGTTCAGCAGGGTGGCGGGCTCGGCGGGGTCGCGCTTGATCCGCACCCAGGGCTCGAGAAGACGCCCCAGCAGCTTGAACCACCAGGGAGAACGGGCGACATGGACGTGCGGATCCGCACTCATCGGGATTTCGGACATCATCGGATTGTACGACCTCAGCGGTCCTTGGCGTCCGCCACGGGTGCGCCGGGGTTGCGCGGCGGTGGCGCCGTGGCGGACGGAGCGGGTGCGCTTGCCGACGGGGCTGGCTGGACCAGCCGCGCATGCTGGTCACGGACGCGCTGGAGCAGGTCGTTGTCATACCAGCGGCCGTCGAGCAGGACCAGGGTGGCATCGGTCTGGATCGGCTTGTCCAGCACCGTGTAGGTGATCTTGACGTGGGCCGAGCCGCCATTGCTTTCGAGCGTGTCGATACTCACGGATTCGAAACTCTTGTCGACCGAAAGGCCGTATACATCGAGCAGGCGCTTGAATCCCAGCCACGCGGTGGACCACGTGGTCATCGATTCCTCGAAGCTCATCGCGTGCAGCGCTTCCGGCGTGGACAACTTCACCTTGCGGGCCGTGTCCACCAGGATGGAGATCGCTTGCTTCGCCTTTGCCTGGTCGCCCCAGGCCACGGTCTGGGTCCAGGGCGCGACGACATTCACCACGTCGCGCAATTGGTGCTTCTGCGATTGCGGAAGGTCTTTGGCCTGGTCGATCGCGGTCAATGCCATCGACTGGCCGATACCGGCGAGCAAAGGCATCTGGTCCTTGTAGTCGCGGTCGAAGCGCGCGAGCGTCGGGCGCAGGTCGGCGAAGAGTTTCTTCTCCGCGTCCGGCTCGGTGAGGCGCTTCACGCCCGCTTCGAACTTCGCTCGGTCTTCCGGTGTGATCGGTTCCTGCGCGGCGTTGCGTTTCGGCCAGTCGGCACGCAGCGTGGCGAAGTCCGCCGGCGGCAACGCGTGCTGCCAGAACAGATCGAACTTGCCGTCGCGCAACAGCGCCAGGGATTCCCTGGCCGCGGCCTCGGGTGAACCGCCGCCGGGTGTGCCCGGGGCTTCTTTCTGCCTGTTGCAGGCGGTAAGCAGGGCAAGTAGCAGCAGAAGAGTCGGGACGATCGGGCGGCGGCGGATGGTCAAGGGTCGGTGGCGCTATCGGCGGGGAGGTGGAGGATACACGGCGGCGCCGAGGTAGCGCGTTATCGCTGGTCTTGTATATGAAAGCCCCGGAGGCACGAGACCTCGCGGGGTATTCATCTAACGGCGGACCGGGTCATTCCCTCCCGGAGCAGGCGCACCTGGAAGCTATGGGGCCTCGCGCGGCAGGGTGCCCATGAGGGTGTATCGAGGCTCCATCACGGTGATCGAGTTACTTGTCGATCCATCCTCGGCGATGACGTACGCGTTCGGCTGGCCTGTTCGGCGCATCACGGTGAGATTGGTTTCATGGCGTGGCCACCTGAGGCCTCGCGCCTCGATCCGGACGGCGAACGTGGTCGAGCGCAGGAGATCCGGTGCCCCCACGGCATTCCGGATGTCGGCGATCGGCGCCGTGGGTGGCACCGTCGTGACACGGATGCCGTTCACGTTTCCAGCGATGCGGACGCTCGGGAAGTCGACGGAGCCTGCAGACCTGTAGATTCGCACGCCGCTGTCCCTGATCGGTTTCGCGCCGTAGTACCAAAGGTCCGCCGGGACGTCCGCTACCGATACGCGCTGGAAGCCGTTGGGCACCGGCGGAGGCGCCAGGTCCATCGGATACCCGGTTTGTGTCCACGCGGGCTCCGGCGGTGCCCGGTTCGCGACCCGGACCTCGGCCCGGCGCACCACCTCGTTCCAGCGTGCGCGCTGAGCGGCCGTGATGGCGGCGGCGGGGCCACCGGGAACCAGCTCGGCCTGCATCTGGGTATGGACCAGTTCACGTTCGAAGGCATCAGGGAAGGCCATCTCGATTTCCTGGCTGTATTCCTCGTACAGGTTGCCCTGGCGCCCCTGGGCGGCGGGAGCGCCGCGGCCGGAGCCGCCGCGCAGTCCGATGGGGTTGTAGGCCCAGGAGCCGTCGCGGGAGCGGTGGATGGCGGGTCCGCGGAAGGCGGGATTGCCGCCGGGCCGGCTGAGGCGCCAGGTGCCGATGTGGGGGTCGT
>NZ_JBFUPQ010000028.1:0-7024 GCF_041360655.1 Luteibacter sp. RCC_6_2
GCGGCACTGCCGTCCATCGGCTTGCCGCACTCCGCTCTCACCTCCAAGCCTAGCCCTTCGGAAAGACACAAGCCGACTCTGTCGGCGATGGGTGCTTGCCGTGACCTGGCCCGCTGCCGCGGGATCGCCGACAAGGTCGGCTCCCACCAGAGCAAGGCTCCCACCAGGGCAAGGTTTCTGCCAGAGCAAGGGTCCCACCCGCTTCCAACCCCTCCTACCAGATTGGACTCCCCCGGGCGCCTCCGGGGCTCTTGCCAAATCCGGTGTACTTCGCCCTCAAGTCCCTGCGGCAGCGGCCGATACCCCAGGGGAAGGGGTCCCGAACCGCCGATCCGATCCGCCGTGGGAACGACATGAATCAGCAAGCCAGCTACGCCACCGCTACCGATGCGTCCGACGAGGCCGCGCAGTACCTCACCGTCAACCTCGGCAGCGAGGAATACGGCGTCGATATCCTCGCCGTTCGCGAGATCCGTGGCTGGACACCGGTCACGCGCATTCCGCAGGCGCCGTCCTATGTGCTGGGCGTGCTCAACCTGCGTGGCGCCATCGTCCCCGTGCTCGACCTGCGCCTGCGTTTCGGCCTGGCCTCCGAGGAGTACACCGCCACCACCGTCTGCGTGATCGTGATGGTCGCCGGGCGCCAGTTCGGCGTGGTGGTCGACGCGGTCTCCGACGTGATCGACGTGCTGCCGGCCGCGGTCCGTCCGGTGCCCGACATGGGCACCACGGTGGACACCGAATACCTCAAGGGCCTGACCTCCGTCGGCGAGCGCATGGTGCTGCTGCTCGACGTGGATCGCCTGTTGCAACCGCAAGACGCCCAGATGCTCGAGGTCGCCCTGGCCTCGCCGGAAGTGAAAGCCGTCGCCTGAGCCTGTGAACGCGCCGGCGGCCACGGGCAGCCGGCATGTGATGACCGGTTTGCCTTTGCCGCACTTTGCCGATTGGAATCGTGATGAAGAAGTTCAAGTTCAAAGTTCCCGCCCTGACCGTCCGCGGCCGCCTCTATGGCGTACTCGGTTTGCTCACGCTCATGCTCCTGGGCGGCGCGGCCGTCGGCCTGGGCGCGATGTACTTCCAGAACGAAGGCATGCGCCAGATCTATGAGGAGGAACTGGTTCCTTCCGAGATGCTGACCCGCATCAACACGAACTCGCTGATGTCCTTCATCGTGTTGGGCGAAGGCGCGGCCAAGGTCGGCAATCCGGACCAGGTGAAGCAGAAAGTCGCCGAGTTTCAGAAGTACCAGGACGACATGAACGCCACCAAGGCGGCGTTCCTGAAGATTCCGATGTCGGCCGAGGTCAAGAAGCTCTACGACAAGTGGCAGTCGACCAACGAGGACTATGCCCAGGCAAAGTCCGACATGCTCGACGCCCTGAACCAGGCCGACCAGGGCGCCTCCGACGTGCTTGAGCTCCAGGTCCGCCCGTTGATGATGGAGCGCCAGAACCAGCTGAGCAAAGTGATCGAGGCCAAGCGCGACGAAGCGGCAGCTATCTACGCCAAGGAGAGCGCGCAGTACAAGACCGTCCGCGCCCTCAGCATCGCGTCGCTGGCCATCGGCCTGTTCGTCTGCCTGCTGATCGCCGTGCTGGTGATCCGCTCGATCATCCGCACCCTGGCGCAGACGGTGGATGTCGCGCACCAGATCGCCGAAGGCAAGCTCGGCCACGACATCCAGGTCACCCGCACCGACGAACTCGGCCAGTTGCAGGCCGCGTTCCGCGCGATGGACGAGCGCCTCAGCGCCATCGTCTCGGAAGTGCGCCACGGCTCCGGTTCGGTCAGCACCGCCGCGCAGCAGATCTCGCGCGGCAACGACGACCTCTCGCAGCGCACCCAGGAGCAGGCCTCCAGCCTGGAGGAAACCGCGTCGTCGATGGAGGAGATGACCTCCACGGTGAAGCAGAACGCCGAGAACGCCAGCCATGCCAACCAGCTGGCCCGTGGCGCCCGCGAACAGGCCGAGCGCGGTGGCGAGGTCGTCGCGCAGACGGTCGTCGCCATGCGCGAGATCAACAGTTCGAGCAAGAAGATTTCCGACATCGTCAGCCTGATCGACGAGATCGCCTTCCAGACCAACCTGCTGGCGCTCAATGCCGCCGTGGAAGCCGCTCGCGCGGGTGAGCAGGGCCGTGGCTTCGCCGTCGTGGCGACCGAGGTGCGCAATCTCGCCGGCCGCTCGGCCAACGCCGCCAAGGAGATCAAGGGCCTCATCAACGACAGCGCGAGCAAGGTCAAGACGGGTTCCGAACTGGTCGACCAGTCGGGCAAGGCGCTGGCCGAGATCGTCGAGAGCGTGAAGAAGGTGACCGACATCGTCGCCGAGATCGCGGCCGCCAGTTCCGAGCAGTCCGCCGGCATCGACCAGGTGAACCACGCCGTGCTGCAGATGGACGAGATGACCCAGCAGAACGCCGCGTTGGTCGAGGAATCGGCTGCGGCCGCGCGCGCCATGCACGAGCAGGCCACCGAGCTCAGCCGTCAGGTCGCCTTCTTCCAGATCGCCGGCCAGGCATCCGCCAAGGCGGCTGGCAAGGGAGTCCGCAAGGACGTGGCCAAGGAAGAGATGGAAACCGTGTTCGCCGCCGTGCGCAGCGCGCCGGCGCCGCGTGCACCGCGTGCGGCGGAATCCGCCGACGCCGGCGCGTGGAAGGAGTTCTGATCGATGAGCGCGCTCGTCAACAACGGCGATACCGTCGGGCTGGCGAGCGCGACGGGGCCTAGCCTCGGCGAAGCCGAATTCACCTTCCTCCGCGAATTCGTGCTTCAGCACTGCGGTATCTCGCTCGGCGAGCACAAGCGCCAGCTAGTCCAGGGGCGCCTGCTCCGCCGGCTTCGCGCGCTGGGCCTCTCCGGCTTCGCCGGTTACTGCGACCTGCTGCGTCGCGACCCCGCGTCTGAACTCGGCGAACTGGCCAGCTGCATCAGCACGAACGTCACTTCGTTCTTTCGCGAGATGCACCATTACGACATGCTGGTGGACGAGCTCCTGCCACGCTGGCTGGAGGAAAAGCGCGGTGGCGGCCGCCTGCGCATCTGGTCCGCGGGGTGCTCCACGGGCGAAGAACCGTATGCCATCGCGATGGTGCTCGCCGAGGCACTCGAGCGCACCGGTGCCAACGTCGATGCGAAGATCCTCGCCACCGACCTTTCGCCGCAGGCCCTCGAAGCCGCGCGCAAGGGCATGTACGCGATCGACCGCCTCGGCGGTGTCAGCGACGCCCGGCGCAAGCGTTGGTTTCTGCGTGGTGAAGGCGCCTACGACGGCTATGCGCTGGTGCATCCGCGCCTACGCGAACTGGTCTCCATCCAGCCGTTGAACCTGCTGCACGAGTGGCCGATGCAAGGCAGGTTCGACGCGATCTTCTGCCGCAACGTCGTCATCTACTTCGACAAGCCGACGAAGCAGCGCCTGTTTTCCCGTTATGCCGGCATGCTGGAAAGCCGCGGCTACCTGTTCCTCGGTCACTCGGAATCCATGTACGGACTGTCCGAGGACTTCGACCTGATCGGCCGGACGGTCTACCGGAAGCGTACATGAGCGATACGTTCGTCGTACAACCACGAACCTTTGCGGGCTTCGACCCGAAGAGCGTGCTACCGGGCTTCGAGCACGTGCGCCGGTTCTGGGACCCGGCGCAGGAAGTGGTCACGGTGAAGATCCTGCCGGGCGAGTATTACGTCAGTGTCCAGGAAGAAATGATTTCCACGGTGCTGGGTTCCTGCGTGTCGGCGTGCGTGCGCGACGTGCGGCGCCGTATCGGCGGCATGAACCACTTCATGCTGCCCGAGCCGGCGGGTGAGCGCGACAGCTGGAGCTCCACCGTCGGCCGCGCCGCGCGCTACGGCAACGACGCGATGGAGCAGCTGATCAACGCCATCCTCAAGGCCGGCGGCAAGCGTGACGACCTCGAGGTGAAGATCTTCGGTGGCGGCCGCGTGCTCGCCACCATGACCGACATCGGCCAGCGCAACATCGCCTTCGTGCAGCGCTATATCGCCACGGAGAAGCTGAAGCTGTGCGCGGCCGACGTGGGCGACATCTACCCGCGCCAGGTGCAGTTCTTCCCGGTGAGCGGCAGGGTCCGCGTGCGCCAGTTGCGTGCCACCCACGACCACAGCCTGGCCGACCGCGAAAGACGATACCTCAAGCGATTGGCCGACGATCCGATAAAGGGAGAGGTGGAGCTGTTCTGACGTACGCCGTCGGGGCCTCGCCTCATCGCCGTTCCACCACCGAGTTGCAAGAGCCCATGCAGAAAGTACGCGTTCTCATCGTCGACGATTCAGCCCTGGTGCGTAAGGTGCTGTCGACCATGCTCGAGTCCGATCCGGGCATCGAGGTGGTCGGTACCGCCGCGGACCCGCTGATCGCCCGCGACAAGATCAAGCAACTCAATCCCGACGTGCTCACGCTCGACGTCGAGATGCCACGCATGGACGGCCTGACCTTCCTCGATAACCTGATGCGCCTGCGTCCGATGCCGGTGGTGATGGTGTCGACGCTGACCGAGCGCGGTGCCGACGTCACGCTTCGCGCACTGGAGCTGGGTGCGGTGGACTTCTTCACCAAGCCCGCCGCCGACCTGGCCAACACTTTCATGGAACATGCGCCGGAGATCTGCGCCAAGGTGCGACTTGCCGCCGGCGCCAAGCCGCGGGAGCGCGCCGCGGTGGTCAAGCTCGACGTCGCGCCGCGACTGTCGGCCGACGCGGTGCTGCCGCGCGCGCAGACCGCGGGCAGCCGTGGCGGCACGCGGATCATCGCCATCGGCGCGTCCACCGGCGGCACGGAGGCCATTCGTGTCGTGCTCGAAGCCATGCCGCCCACGGCACCGCCCATCGTCATCACCCAGCACATCCCGGCGGCTTTCAGCGGCCCGTTCGCCGCACGCATGGATTCATGCTCCGCGATGCGCGTGTGCGAGGCACGGGATGGCCAGCCCATCCAGCCGGGCCACGCGTACATCGCTCCCGGCAGCCAGCACCTGCTGGTGATGTGGGATGGCGCACGCCATGTTTGCCGCCTGCACGATGGTCCGCCCGTGAACCGGCACAAGCCGGCCGTCGACGTGTTGTTCCGTTCCATGGCGGCCAGTGTCGGCGCCGCCACCATCGGCTGCCTGCTGACCGGCATGGGCGACGATGGCGCGCGCGGTCTTGGCGAACTCAGGGAAATCGGCGCGCCGACCCTGGTCCAGGACGAAGCCAGTTCCGTGGTCTGGGGCATGCCCGGCGCCGCGTGGAAGGCAGGCGCCGCCAGTGAGATGTTGCCGCTAGACGCCATCGCCGCGCGCCTGCTCGCGCTTGCCAATACCCCCGTGCCCGCCGCCGCCCGCGTCGGCACCTGAACAACGAGACGTCATCATGTTGATCCCGAAGAACGAACACTCCGTCGGCTTCACCGCCAGTGCGATCGCGCTGGTACTGGTCCTGGTGTTCCATTCGGCCTGGGTCGCCCCGGTCGTGGTGGCCCTCCTGACCGCGACCTGGATCGCGATCAGCCTGCGTTCCGCGCCCGTGCCCGAAGTGGAAGTGGTGCTGAGCAGCCACGCCAGCGACGAGGCATCGGTGCGCGAAGCGATGGAAGACGTCCGTAGCGCCATCGTCGACGAACTCGGCCATGCCAGCCGCGAGCTCAACCAGGCGCTCGACCTGCTGCGCGATGCCGTCGCCGAACTGGGTGGCGGTTTCAACGGCCTGTCGCACAAGACCGGCAAGCAGCAGAAGCTGCTCAGCGAAATCATCGAGGGCGGTGGCAAAGGCATTTCGGTGCAGGACTTCGCCGACCGCACGGCCGGCCTGCTCGAACATTTCGTCGGCCTGATCGTGCAGCTGTCGCGCGAGAGCCTGCGCATCGTCTACCGCATCGACGGCATGGCGAAGGAGATGGACGCCGTGTTCGCGCTGCTGAAGAACGTCAACACGATCGCGGAAGAGACCAACCTGCTGGCGCTGAACGCGGCGATCGAAGCCGCCCGCGCCGGCGAGTCCGGCCGCGGTTTCGCCGTGGTGGCGGGCGAGATCCGCAACCTCGCCCAGCACAGCAACCAGTTCAACGAGAAGATCGGTACGCACGTGGAGCGTTCGCGCACGGCGATGGAGCAGTTGCGCGAACTGGTCGGCCACATGGCATCGCAGGACATGAACGTGGCGCTGTCCGCCAAGGGCGGCATCGACGAGATGATGGCGACCATCACCGAGTCCAACGCCCGCACCAGCGCCGCCGCCGACGAAGCCGCCTCGATCAACCGTGGCCTGGGCAACGACGTCTCCACGACGATCCGTTCCCTCCAGTTCGAGGACATCCTCAGCCAGTTGCTGCACCAGACCCGCTCGCGCCTGGTCGAGCTCCAGGAAATCACCGCCGACTGCACCCGCGACATCGAGGAACTGGCCTGCGCGCCGGCCAATGCAAGCGAACTCGGTGCCCGCGCCCAGCGCGTCCGTTCCCGCCTGGCCGAGCAGCGTGAGCGTGCCCGCCTGCGCGCGCGCGGTCCCGCCCTCCAGCAGTCCATGGCTGCCGGCGACATCGATCTGTTCTGAGGAAAGCATCCATGGCCATCAACGTGCATCACGACACCGAGCAGGGCTGCCTCACCCTTCACCTGGGCGAGCGCTTCGACTTCTCGATCCACCGCGCCTTCCACGACGCCTGCCTGGGCGAGGTCAGCCCGGCGCGCAGCTACGTGCTGGATCTGGAACAGGTCACGGGCATGGACAGTTCGGCGCTGGGCATGCTCATGCTGCTGCGCGAGCATGCCGGCGGCGACCGCGCGGAGATCCGCATCGTCAATGCGGGCGCCGACCTGCGCAATACCCTGCGCATCGCGGGATTCGATAAGCTTTTCACCGTGCACTGAAGCGGCATTTCGACCGATACGGTTTCACGGAACGCCCCGGTTTCATCCGGGGCGTTTTTTTGTTCTTGCGTGTCAGGGCTCGGCTTCGCCCTCGCGTTCGTTGTGTGCGGTGTGGCGGGGGAGCTGCCGGGCGCCACCCTCGGCGCGACAGG
>NZ_JBFUPQ010000029.1:0-5696 GCF_041360655.1 Luteibacter sp. RCC_6_2
TCCGCTCTCACCTCCAAGCCTAGCCCTTCGGAAAGACACAAGCCGACCTTGTCGGCGATCCCGCGGCAGCGGGCCAGGTCACGGCAAGCACCCATCGCCGCTGAAGCGGCTCCCACAAGAGTCGGCTTCCGCCGGGGATTGAAGCAACCTCAGTCGATCCCGAGCTTCTTCAACTTGTACCGCAGCGCCCTGAACGTGATGCCCAGCTTCTTCGCCGTCGCCGTCTTGTTGTAGCGCGATTCTTCCAACGCCTTGATGATCGTGTCGCGCTCGATGTTGGAGATGTAATCCTCGAGCGAGCCGTCGGTCGCGGCGCTGCGCACGGCATGTGCGGCGGAGGCCGGGGCGGCGGCTTCCGTCACGGCAGCCAGCGTGGGCGTGACGGTGCGTTGCGGCAGCATCAGGTCTTCGGCTTCGATCGTGTCGCCTTCGCACATCGCCATCGCGCGTTCGAGGATGTTTTCCAGTTCGCGGACATTGCCGGGGAACTGGTAGGCCTCCAGCGCGGCAAGGGCTTCGGGACGCAAGCGGCCGGGTTCGCCGCCAGCTTCGATGGCCAGCTGGCGGAGGATGAAATCAGCGAGCTTGGGCACGTCGCCGCGACGCTCGCGCAGGGGCGGGACGCGCAGTTCGATGACGTTGATGCGATAGAAGAGATCCTGTCGGAACAGGCCTTGTTCGACCAGCGCCGCGAGGTTCTTGTGCGTGGCCGAGAGGATACGCACGTCCACCGGAATCTCATCGCGGCCGCCGATGGGGCGCACCGCTTTTTCCTGGATGGCGCGCAGCAGCTTCACCTGCATGTGCAAGGGAAGTTCCGCCACCTCGTCAAGGAACAGCGTACCGCCCTGGGCGGCCTGGAACAGGCCTTCCTTGTCGACATGCGCGCCGGTGAAGCTGCCCTTGCGATGGCCGAAGAACTCGCTTTCCATCAACTCGGACGGAATCGCGCCGCAGTTCACCGGCACGAAGGCGCCGGTCGCGCGCGGGCCCATCTCGTGGATCAGGCGGGCGACCAGTTCCTTACCGACGCCGGACTCGCCGGCGATGTAGACCGGCGCCTGGTTGCGCGCGAGCTTGGCGATCTTTCCCCGAACCTCGGTCATCGCCGTGGAATCACCGATCAGGCGATCGGCACCGGGCGACGATTTATTGCCAGCCCCGGCCTTGCGCTCTTCCGAGAGGCGAAGCGCCGTGCGCACGAGGCGGCGCAGCAGGTGGATGTCCACCGGCTTGGAGACGAAGTCGAAGGCGCCCGCCTTCAGCGCGTTGACCGCCGCGTCGACGTTGCCGTAAGCCGTGATCATCGCCACCGGCATGTCCGGATGGTTGGTGGCGATCAGCTCGATGATCTCCTGGCCACTGCCGTCGGGTAGCCGCATGTCGGTGAAGCACAGGTCGTAGCGCCGGGCCGCCAATGCGCTCCGCGCTTCGCTGACACTCCCCACGGCGTCGACGTCGAGTTCCATTCGACCGAGTGTGATGGTCAGCAACTCGCGGATGTCCCGTTCGTCGTCGATGACCAGTACGGTCTGCTTGCTCATTAGGTCCGACAGGTTCGGTGAATAGTCCAAATGTAACCGCCTGGGCGGGATACGCAAAGGGCGGGGTTCACGCCCGTGCCGCCAGGGGAGCCGCGACGGCCGTGCGCGCGGGCGGCGTCAGGCTGATGCGGAAGCAGCTGCCGCCGCCGGCCACGCGCACGTATTCCAGGGCCGCCTGGTTGGCCTCGGCCATCTGCCGGGCGAGGTAGAGACCCAATCCCGTGCCGTATTCGTGCGTGGTGAAGAACGGCTCGAAGATCTGCGCGGCCACCTTGGGTGGGATGCCCGGGCCACGGTCGATCACCTCGAGGATGGGGATGCCGGCCTCGGAATGCCGGGCCACCAGCATCACCCGCGCCGGCTCGCCGGGCAGGCGGCCATAGCGCAGCGCGTTCTGCACCAGGTTCCAGATCACCTGCTGCAGGTGTTGGGGGTCCGCCACGGCGGCGACCGGTTCGCTGCCGGACACCGCGCGCAGGATGTCCGAACCCAGGTCGTTGCCCTGGCGGTACTCGGTGACGAAGTGGTGCACCCACTTGCCCAGGTCGAGGGTCTCCGGGCGCGACCGCTCGCGCCGCGAGAGTTGCAGGATGTTCTCGATGATCTCGTTGAGGCGCGAACAATGGTTGTTGATGATCTCGACCATGCGCAGGTCGGTATCGTTCATGTCCGTGGATTCCGCCAGCAGCTGGGCCGAATAGTGGATCGCGGCCAGCGGATTGCGGATCTCGTGGGCGATCGACGCGGACAACCGCCCGAGCGAGCTGAGGGTGAGTTCCTCGGCCCGGCGCGACACGAGGGAGGTGTCGTCGAGGAAGATCAATACGTGCGAGTCGTCGTTCGGTGCCAGGCGCGAGAAGCGCGGCACCACTTCCGGCGTGCCGTCGGCGAGCATCGTGGCGCTCTCGTCGAGCTTGCCGGAAGTGCGCCAGTGGTACAGGCGCCGGGACAGCTCGGGCGCGAGGCTGCCGAGGTCGCGCTGCTCGGCGGACGGGTTGCCCATGAGCATCCAGGCCGATTCGTTGAGCTGGTGGATACGGTTGCTTTCATCCACCAGCAACACGCCGGTCTTCATGCGCCGGATGATCAGTTCGTTGACCTGGGACAGGTTGGCCAGGTCGATGCCGCGCTGCTCGGCCAGCGCCTCGGAAGCCCGGATATTGCGGCCCAGCACGTAGCACAACGAGGCGCAGGCGAAGTAGGCGGCGCCGAAGAGGCCATATTCGACCATCTCGCGGTCGGTGCCGTCGGCCGAATCCAGGTCGAAGACCGAGTGCCCGAGCATGCCCAGGGTGGCAAGCGCGGCGAAGAACATCGACAGGCGGAAGGGCAGCAGCAGGGCCCCGGTGGCGATGTTCACGGCCAGCATCATGGCCACGCCCATGCGCACGTCGTGCATCAGCACCAGGGCCAGCAGGGCCGCGGCGATATCCAGGGTGAGGCCGATCGACACGATCAGTACCGGCCGGTTGAGGGTCTGCCGGGTGCGGGCCACCATCACCAGGGCGGCCAGCAGGTAGGCCAGGGCGAACAGGCGGGCGAATACCGGTTCCGGCAGAGCCGGCCAGTTCATGTGCTCGGGGCGGAACGCCAGCGCGGTGTAGACCGCGGCCTGGCCGAGCCGGAAGTAGTTGAAAAAAAAGAGTTCGTGGCGCGCGGTGGACTGGTTCGCGCTGGCTCGGACGGCGATGGTCGACGCGGGCGTGGACACCTGGATGCTTCTCCGCCGTGGGCCCCCGGGGCCGTGAATGGCCATCAGTATAGGGGGGCCGGCGGCGCCGTCCACCGGCGGATGCGGCATCGCCCCTTTCCATCCGGGGCGCCTTCCGGGAAAATACGCGGCCGTATTGCGTGAAATTGGCGCAATCGATTCATCCCCCCTCCCCGTGCAGGCCTCGTGGCCCGCACGCATTCACACGTTTTCTCCGTTCGCTCGAGGTATCGAATGAATTTCCACGAGTACCAGGCTAAAGAACTGTTCGCCAAGTACGGCATCGCCGTGCCGCCGGGCAAGATTGCCAACTCTCCCGACGCCGCCGTCGATGCCGCCAAGCACCTTGGCGGTACCCAGTGGATGGTCAAGGCCCAGATCCATGCCGGTGGCCGCGGCAAGGCCGGCGGCGTGAAGTTCTGCCGCAGCCTCGATGACGTCCGCGCCGCCGCCAAGGGCATGCTCGGTACGAACATGGAAACCTACCAGTCGGCCGGCCGTGCGCTGCCGGTGAACCTGGTCCTGGTCACCGACGCGACCGACATCGCGAAGGAACTCTACCTGTCGATCCTCACCGATCGCGACACCAAGTCGATCTCGTTCATCGCCTCCAAGCACGGCGGCGTCGACATCGAGCAGGTCGCGCACGACACGCCGGAAGACATCCACACCATCGTGGTGGACTTCGTCGAAGGCCTGCAGCCGTACCAGTGCCGCGACCTCGGGTTCAAGATGGACCTGAATCCGAAGCAGGTGGGCCAGCTCGTCAAGATCATGATGGGCCTCTACAAGCTCTTCAACGAGAAGGACCTCGCCCTCGTCGAGCTGAATCCGCTGGCTATCCTCGCCGACGGCAACCTCGCCGCCCTCGACGGCAAGGTGAACTCCGACGACAACGCCGAGTTCCGCCACGCGGACCTCGCCGCCATGCGCGACCTCACGCAGGAAGACGCCGCCGAAGCGGCCGCCGTCCAGCACAACCTCAACTACGTCACGATGGACGGCACGATCGGCTGCATGGTCAACGGTGCCGGCCTGGCGATGGCCACGATGGACGTGATCAAGCTGGCAGGCGGTGAGCCGGCCAACTTCCTCGACGTCGGCGGCGGTGCCACCAAGGAGCGCGTCACCGAGGCGTTCAAGCTCATCCTCTCGTCCGACAAGGTGAAGGCCATCCTGGTCAACATCTTCGGCGGCATCGTGCGTTGCGACCTGATCGCCGAAGGCATCATCGCGGCCGTGAAGGAAGTGGGCCTGAAGATTCCGGTGGTGGTGCGCCTGCAAGGCACCAATGTAGAGAAGGGCCGCGAACTGCTGGCCAACTCGGGCCTGGCGATCACGCCGGCCGACGATCTCAACGATGCGGCCCAAAAGGCCGTGGCCGCCGCGGCCTGAGGAGCGAAAGCAACATGAGCGTCCTGATCAACAAGAACACCAAGGTCCTCGTCCAGGGTTTCACCGGACAGCAGGGCACCTTCCACGCCGAACAGGCGATCGACTACGGCACCAAGATCGTCGGTGGCGTGACCCCGGGCAAGGGCGGTTCCGAACACATCGGCCTGCCGGTCTTCAACACCGTGCGTGACGCCGTCGACCAGACCGGCGCCGACGCCTCGGTGATCTTCGTGCCGCCGCCGTTCGCCGCCGACTCGATCCTCGAAGCCATCGACGGTGGCATCAAGGTCATCGTCGCGATCACGGAAGGCATCCCCGTGCTCGACATGATGCGCGTGAAGAACGTGCTGAAGTCGCACCCGGACGTCGTCCTGGTCGGCCCGAACTGCCCCGGCGTCATCACCCCGGGCGAGTGCAAGATCGGCATCATGCCGGGCCACATCCATAAGCCGGGCAAGGTCGGCATCGTTTCGCGTTCGGGCACGCTCACGTATGAAGCGGTGTTCCAGACCACGAACGAAGGCCTCGGCCAGTCCACCTGCATCGGCATCGGCGGCGACCCGATCAACGGCCTGAGCTTCATCGACTGCCTCAAGCTGTTCCAGGACGACCCGCAGACCGAAGGCATCATCATGGTCGGCGAAATCGGCGGCAGCGCCGAGGAAGACGCGGCGGAGTTCATCGGCCAGTACGTGAAGAAGCCGGTCGTCTCGTTCATCGCCGGCGCCTCGGCTCCTCCGGGCAAGCGCATGGGCCACGCCGGTGCGATCATCTCCGGCGGCAAGGGCACGGCGGCGGCGAAGTTCGCCGCGCTGGAGAAGGCGGGCGTGACCACGGTCAAGTCCCCGGCCGACCTCGGCAAGACCCTCGCGGGCCTGATGAAGAAGTAAGCGTCACGCACTTCGGTGCATGATGAAAAGCTGCGGCCTTCGGGCCGCGGCTTTTTTTGTGCCTTTGTGGAAGCCGACTCCTGGTGGGAGCAACTGTCTTTTTCCTTTGGCTCCTCAAGGCGCAGTGGATCGCCAGCCGACCTGATCACGGACCAT
>NZ_JBFUPQ010000030.1:0-5690 GCF_041360655.1 Luteibacter sp. RCC_6_2
TGGCCGCGCAGCGGCTTCCCTTCCCAAGGGACGGCACCGCCTGTCGCGCCGAGGGTGGCGCCCGGCAGCTCCCCCGCGACGCACACCTGCCTTCTAGTGAATCGTTTCCGATTCGAGCTTGCGCCAGATGCTTTGGCCGCCGGCCGCCTTGTCGATGGCGTCGAGGCGCTTCGCGTGAAGGTCCAACTCTTCCGGCGTGGCGCGCAGGACCACCGGGCGACGGGTGATGACGATGTCATTCAGCGCATGGTTGCCGCGATGATCGTTGTCGGCGTCGAACGCGAAATCGAGGGCCACCTGGCCCGAGGTCATCGCGACGTAGACTTCCGCCAGCAACTGCGCATCGAGGAGGCCGCCGTGGAGATCGCGGCGCGTGTTGTCCACGCCCAGGCGCTTGCACAGCGCGTCCAGGCTGTTGCGCTGGCCGGGATACATCGTGCGTGCCATGAGCAGCGTGTCGAGCACCGTCGCGTGATCGGTCACTTGTCCGTACTGCGGCCCAAGCAGTTTCAGTTCGGCGTTGATGAAGCCCACGTCGAACGCCGCGTTGTGGATGATCAGTTCGGCGCCGCGGATAAACGCGAGGAACTCGTCCACCTTGTCGCGGAACAATGGTTGGCCGATGAGGTCCTCGTCCTTGATGCCTGTCACCGCGCTCGCCTCGGCGTCGATCGAACGCTCGGGATTGAGGTAGGTGTGGAAATGGTTGCCGGTCGGCCTGCGACCGATCAGTTCCACGGCGCCGATTTCAATCAGGCGGTGGCCGAGATGCGCTTCGAGGCCGGTGGTTTCCGTATCGAGGACGATCTGTCTCATGCCACCTTCCCCTTCGCCTTGTAGATGATCGCCTGGTCGCGCGCGGCGACGTCGACGCGCTCGTTTTCCACATGCCCGTTGTGACCCTTCACCCATTCCCAGGTGACGGTGTGCGCCGCGGCGGCCTCGTCGAGGCGTATCCACAGGTCCTGGTTCTTCACCGGTTTCTTGTCGGCGGTTTTCCAACCGTTGCGCCGCCACTTCGGCACCCATTCCTGCACGCCCTGCATGACGTATTTGGAATCGGTCATGAGGTGCACGTTGCAGCGCCGGGTGAGCGCCTCCAGCGCGGAGATCGCGGCCATCATCTCCATGCGGTTGTTCGTGGTCTCGGCTTCGCCGCCGGAAATCATCTTCTCCACGCCCTTGGCGCGCAGCAGTGCGGCCCAGCCGCCGGGGCCGGGGTTGCCCAGGCAAGCGCCATCGGTAAAGGCTTCAACGGTGTCGGTATCGGTCATGGAGGACTTCAGGTAATCGATTCACGGGCGTTGCGGCGCGCGCCGGAGGCGAGCGTGCCAGGCATGGGTGCCGGCACGGCGGCCGCACGGGGGCGCAAGGGTACCGCCGCCGGACGTTTTTTGCGCGCCACCAGGAAATAACCACCACCGACGATCGACTCGCCGACCGGCGCACCGCCCGCCCGGGGCCAGGCGCTGCCGACGCGGCGAGGCATGGACAGTTCGAACTCGTCACGGACGAGGCGTTGGCTCCACCACCACGGCCAGGTCAGCCGGGGCCGCGTGCCGCGGCTCTGCCGGGCGACCCAGGGCGACCACAGGCCGACCGGATGGATACCGGTGATCGCGAGCATGCCGCCGGGTGCCAGCACGCGTATGGCCTCGTCCAGCAGGTTGTCCTGCCGGGCCGTTGTTTCGAGGGCGTGGCGCAGGAGCACCACGCCGAAGGCCTCGTCGGTGAACGGCAGGGCCTCCAGGCCGCTGGCGTGGACATCGCCACCCAGCACCGCCCCGGCGACCCGTACGGTCGCCCAGTGGCCCAGGAGCGGGATGGCGGGTGGTTCGGCCGGCGCGGACGTGGTCAGGTGCAGGCCGTGGTCGCCCGTGCAGCGGGCCAGCATCGGGGCGAGGGCATGCGCTTCATCGGCCAGGAGCTTGCCGATCTGGGGAGTCGCATAGATGTCGGAAGCGAAATGAGGCATGCGGGATGAGTGTAGTGGGGTTGAACGGGTGCCGCACCGGTTAACGCCTTGCTAACGAGCGGGATATACCCGGCTGATATAGTCCGGCCGCCCCGCCCGGTAAGGATGTCTCCCCGGCGGCCATTCCTTGGGTGTTCGCGCCCTATCGACGTCACGGAGTCCACCCGATGCATTGGGTTCCCGTCGCGGCCTTGAGCGACAACTACATCTGGCTGGTCGCCGACGACGAAGGCAATGCCTTCGTCGTGGATCCCGGTGAAGCCGCCCCCGTCGAAGCCGCGCTGAAAGAGCGAGGCTGGCGGCTGACGGCCATCCTGCTGACGCACCACCACAACGATCACATCGGCGGCGTGTCGGACCTGGTCCGCCACCACGACGTGGAGGTGTACGCCCCCGCCGATCCCCGCATCCAGCCGAAGAACCAGATCGTCGAGGACGGCGACACCTTCACACTGGATGCGCCCAAGGCCAGCTTCAAGGTGATCGCCGTGCCCGGGCATACCACCTCGCACATTGCCTATCACGGCGAAGGTTTCCTGTTCTGCGGCGATACCTTGTTCAGCGTCGGCTGCGGCCGCCTCTTCGAAGGCACGCCGGAACAGATGCTCGCCTCGCTGGACCGTTTCGCCGACCTGCCGCCGGAGACGCTGGTCTGCTGTGCGCACGAGTACACCGCATCGAACATCCGCTTCGCGCTCAGCGTCGATCCGGACAACGGTGCCCTGCGCCACCGTCGTGACGAGGTGGCGCGCCTTCGCCAGGAGGGCCGGCCGAGCGTGCCGACCCGCCTCGCCGACGAGTTCGCCACCAATCCGTTCCTGCGCGTGGACAGCGAGGCCATCGCCCGCTGGCTCCAGGTCCAGGGCCAGGACCACGCCACGCGGACGGAGCGCTTCGCCGCGCTGCGCCGGGCCAAGGACACCTTCAGCGCATGAACGTACTGAGCCGGCGCCTGCTGCCTACCCTCCTTCCCCTCCTGCTCACGGCTTGCGCGGGCGGCATTCCGCGCCCGGTGCCGTCGTCGCCCAACACCGTCACGCCGGCACCGGTCGCTCCCGTGCAGGACGTCGCGGTGGCGCCGAAGCTTCTGCGCCCCGCGCCACCAGCCGACTTCTGGTCCGACATGCGCGACAGCTTCGCCATGCCCGGCTGTGACGCCGACCCGCAGGTGATGGCCTGGGCTCGCACTTACACCAAGCAGCCGAACCGTTTCGAGCAGCAGGTGAACGAAGTGCTGCCGCTGATCGTCTACGCGCACAAGTCGGCGATGAAGCACAGCGTGGCGGGCGAGTTCGCCCTGCTGCCCTGGGTGGAGAGCCAGTACCGTCACGTGCCGGGGCAGAGGAACCGTCCCGCGGGCATGTGGCAGATCATGCCGCAGACCGCGCGCACCCTCGGCCTGCGCGTGGAGAAGAATTACGACGAGCGCCTGGACATCACCAAGTCGACCGAATCGGTGATGAACATGATGCGCCGCTACTACGACGACCTCGGCGATTGGCGCCTGGTCGATGTCGCCTACAACGCCGGCGAATTCGGCTTGAAGAAGACGCTCGACAAACACGGTGGTCCGTCTGACGACGATGGCCTGCCGGACGTACCGATGAAGGCGGGCACCAGGGAACACCTGGCGAAGCTCATGGCGATGGCTTGCATCGTGCGCGACCCCGCACGCTTCAACGTGAGCCTGCCGCGCCAGGATCGCGAAGACACGCTGCAGGTGGTGAAGGTATCCAGCCCGCAATCGCTGGCCCAGGCGGCGAAGCAATCGGGGCTGTCGATGAACGACCTGCGCGATTTCAATCCGGCTTACCGGACGAGCAAGGGCACGATCAGTTCCAGCCTCTTGCTGCCGAAGTCGGCAGCCGACCAGTACAAGCTCGGGCCGGTCGATCCGGTCGCCGATGTCACCGGGCCCGTGGCCGACGACGCCGCCGCGGACGCGCCGGTGAAGTCCACGAAGGGCAAGCCGAAGGCCGGCGCGCCCGCGAAGAACGCACGCGCGGTCGCGAAGGCGGGCAAGCCGTCGAAGGCCGCCAAGGTGGACGAGCCACAGGTCGTCATCCACAAGGTCAACAACGGCGAATCGCTGTGGACGATCGCACGCCGCCACCAGGTGAGCGTCGAGCAGTTGATGAAGTGGAACGACTTGCAGACCCAGGCGGTGAAGCCCGGGCAGGTATTGAAGCTGACCGCGTCGCGCTGAGGCGCGATGGCGGTCGGTTCCTCCCTATTCCATCAGAGCTGCACGACGTCCCACTGCACGTCGGGGCTGACGTCCGCGTCGTAATCGACGCCCTTCGCCTCGAAGCCGAACAGCTTGATGAAATCGTGCTTGTAACCGGCATAGTCGGTAACCTGCCACAGGTTGTCCGTGGTGACGGTGGGCCATAGTGCCTTGCACTCGCCCTGCACATCCTCACGCAGCTCCCAGTCGTCGAGACGCAGGCGCCCCTCGGCATCGGTTTCCGCGGCTTTTCCGTCGAGACGGTACAGCCGATCGTGGAACAGGCGGTTGATCTGCTCGATCGTGCCTTCGTGGATACCCTTCGCCTTCATGATCTTGAAGACCATCGAGACGTACAGGGGAATCACTGGAATCGCGGAACTGGCCTGGGTCACCACCGACTTCATCACGCCGACGTAGGCGCGCAGGCCCTTCGCCGCGTAACGGTCGCGCAGTTCCTTCGCCGTGCGATCGAGATGCTGCTTGGCTTGGCCGAGCGTGCCATGCCAGTAGATGGGCCAGGTGATCTCGGTACCGACATAGCTGTAGGCGACGGTGGTGGCATTATCGGCAAGCACGCCGGCTTCGCTCAACGCTTCCATCCACAACGCCCAGTCTTCGCCACCCATGACGGTGACGGTGTCCTTGATCTCCTGCTCCGTCGCGGGTTCGACGGACGCCTGGATGACCGCATCCTTGTTGGTATCCACCGACGACGCGGTGAACGTGTCGCCGATGGTCTTCAACGCCGACCGCACCACTTCGCCGGTCTTGGGCAGTTTGCGCACGGGCGAGGCCAGCGAATAGACGACGAGGTCGACCTTGCCGCCCATCTCGTTCCTGATGATCTCGATGGCCTTCGCGCGTGTTTCGTCCGCGAAGGCGTCGCCGTTGATCGAGCGGCTGAACAGACCGGCTTCACGCGCCAGCGTGTCGAACGCGGCGGAGTTGTACCAACCGGCCGTACCCGTCTTCGCCTCGCTGGATGGCTTCTCGAAGAATACGCCCAGCGTGGCGGCACCCTGGCCGAAGGCGGCGGTGATGCGCGAGGCCAGGCCGTAGCCGGTGGATGCGCCGATCACCAGCACGCTTTTCGGACCCTCGGCGAACGTGCCGCTGGCCTTGGTGATGGCGATCTGTTCTTCGACGTTCTTCGCGCAACCGACCGGATGAGCGGTGGTGCAGATGAAGCCACGGACCTTGGGCTGGATGATCACGGAATGTCCCTTTGACGCAGTGAGACGCGCATTGTAATCGGGCTCGGCCGCCATGCGCTCCCGAATGGAGAACGAGCGCTAGCGGGAACCCCGGTGGGAGCACACCGTGGTGGGAGCTGCTTCAGCGGCGATCCCGCGGCAGCGGGCCGGTTTCTTCTGCACGGCTCGGCTTTCGCCCTCGCATTCGTTGTGCGGCGTGGCGGGGGAGCTGCCGGGCGCCACCCTCGGCGCGACAGGCGGTGCCGTCCCTTGGGAAGGGAAGCCGCTGCGC
>NZ_JBFUPQ010000031.1:2500-5184 GCF_041360655.1 Luteibacter sp. RCC_6_2
TTCCGTCAGTAGCGACGAGCGAACGCGGACTAGCCCAAAAGTGTCGTACATTCTAGTCGAACCGCGTGGAAAAGCGGGCCGTAGACGGTGATAGCCCGGTAGACGAAAGGGTGCATGGCATGAAATTGAGTAAGGCGGGGCACGTGAAACCCTGTCTGAACATGGGGGGACCATCCTCCAAGGCTAAATACTCCTGACTGACCGATAGCGAACTAGTACCGTGAGGGAAAGGCGAAAAGAACCCCGGAGAGGGGAGTGAAATAGACCCTGAAACCGTATACGTACAAGCAGTGGAAGCCCGCAAGGGTGACTGCGTACCTTTTGTATAATGGGTCAGCGACTTACTGTCAGTGGCAAGCTTAACCGTATAGGGGAGGCGAAGGGAAACCGAGTCTGAATAGGGCGAATAGTCTCTGGCAGTAGACCCGAAACCGAGTGATCTATCCTTGACCAGGTTGAAGGTGCGGTAACACGCACTGGAGGACCGAACCCACATCTGTTGCAATAGATGGGGATGAGTTGAGGATCGGAGTGAAAGGCTAAACAAACTCGGAGATAGCTGGTTCTCCTCGAAAGCTATTTAGGTAGCGCCTCGTGCGAACACTGTTGGGGGTAGAGCACTGTTATGGCTAGGGGGTCATTGAGACTTACCAAACCATGGCAAACTCCGAATACCAACACGTGATACACGGGAGACACACGGCGGGTGCTAACGTCCGTCGTGAAAAGGGAAACAACCCAGACCCGCAGCTAAGGTCCCAAAGTCATAGCTAAGTGGAAAACGATGTGGAAAGGCATAGACAGCCAGGAGGTTGGCTTAGAAGCAGCCATCCTTTAAAGAAAGCGTAATAGCTCACTGGTCGAGTCGGTCTGCGCGGAAGATTTAACGGGGCTAAGCTATGCACCGAAGCTCGGGGTGCACACCTTTTGAGGTGTGCGCGGTAGAGGAGCGTTCCGTAGGCCTGTGAAGGTGAGTCGTAAGGCTTGCTGGAGGTATCGGAAGTGCGAATGCTGACATGAGTAACGATAAGGGGGGTGAAAAGCCTCCCCGCCGAAAGCCCAAGGTTTCCTCGCGCAACGTTCATCGGCGCAGGGTGAGTCGGCCCCTAAGGCGAGGCAGAAATGCGTAGTCGATGGGAAGCAGGTTAATATTCCTGCACTTTTCTACAGTGCGATGTGGGGACGGAGAAGGTTAGGTCTACCAGGCGTTGGTTGTCCTGGGGAAAGGCGGTAGGCATGATTCTTAGGCAAATCCGGGAATCTTTATGCCGAGCACCGAGACGAGTCCTATGAGGACGAAGTGACTGACACCACGCTTCCAGGAAAAGCCACTAAGCTTCAGCTGTAGAAAAACCGTACCGTAAACCGACACTGGTAGGCAGGGTGAGAATCCCAAGGCGCTTGAGAGAACTCGGGTGAAGGAACTAGGCAAAATGGCACCGTAACTTCGGGAGAAGGTGCGCCCCTTGGTGTGGTCACGTGCGTGACTGAGCATCGAGGGGTCGCAGTAACCTGGCCGCTGCGACTGTTTATCAAAAACACAGCACTCTGCAAACACGAAAGTGGACGTATAGGGTGTGACGCCTGCCCGGTGCTGGAAGGTTAATTGATGGGGTCAGCCGCAAGGCGAAGCTCTTGATCGAAGCCCCAGTAAACGGCGGCCGTAACTATAACGGTCCTAAGGTAGCGAAATTCCTTGTCGGGTAAGTTCCGACCTGCACGAATGGCGTAACGACAGCGGCGCTGTCTCCACCCGAGACTCAGTGAAATTGAAATCGCTGTGAAGATGCAGCGTTCCCGCGGCAAGACGGAAAGACCCCGTGAACCTTTACTATAGCTTTACACTGAACGTTGAGTTCTTCTGTGTAGGATAGGTGGGAGGCTATGAAACCGAGACGCTAGTTTCGGTGGAGCCATCCTTGAAATACCACCCTGAAGTGCTTGACGTTCTAACCTAGGTCCGTAATCCGGATCGGGGACCGTGTATGGTGGGTAGTTTGACTGGGGCGGTCTCCTCCCAAAGAGTAACGGAGGAGCACGAAGGTACGCTCAGCGCGGTCGGACATCGCGCACTGTGTGCAAAGGCATAAGCGTGCTTGACTGCGAGATCGACGGATCAAGCAGGTACGAAAGTAGGTCTTAGTGATCCGGTGGTTCTGTATGGAAGGGCCATCGCTCAACGGATAAAAGGTACTCCGGGGATAACAGGCTGATACCGCCCAAGAGTTCATATCGACGGCGGTGTTTGGCACCTCGATGTCGGCTCATCACATCCTGGGGCTGTAGCCGGTCCCAAGGGTATGGCTGTTCGCCATTTAAAGTGGTACGCGAGCTGGGTTCAGAACGTCGTGAGACAGTTCGGTCCCTATCTGTCGTGGGCGTTGGAGATTTGAGGGGGGCTGCTCCTAGTACGAGAGGACCGGAGTGGACGTTCCGCTGGTGTTCGGGTTGTCATGCCCATGGCATTGCCCGGTAGCTACGAACGGAAGTGATAACCGCTGAAAGCATCTAAGCGGGAAGCACGCCCCAAGATGAGATCTCCCGAGAGCTTGACTCTCCTTAAGGCACCATCAAGACTAGGTGGTTGATAGGCGCGGTGTGGAAGTGCAGCAATGCATTGAGCTTACGCGTACTAATGAGCCGTGAGGCTTGACCATATAACCCCAAGACGCTTCACCGTCTTA
>NZ_JBFUPQ010000032.1:0-2150 GCF_041360655.1 Luteibacter sp. RCC_6_2
GCGGAGCCGAGGGCCTGGACGGGCGCGGCGGCGGCGAGGGAGGCGTTGTAGAAGTCGGCGAAGTCGACGACGGCCTGGGCGTGGTCGCCGGCCTTGACGTTGTCGTAGACGCGCCAGGCGGCCTGGGCGGCGCGGGCGGGTGCGGTGAGCACGCCCTGGAGGACGTCGTGGAGGATGCGCTGGGACAGGGGCGAGCTGAAGCGTTCGACCAGCCAGGCCCATTGGGCCTGCTGGGCGCTGCGGGTGAGGATTTGCACGTTGCGCAGGCCGAGCTGGACGTCGGCCTGGTAGGCGGCGAGGAGGAAGTCGCCGTCGAGGTCGCGTTCCTCGAAGCGGACGTCGGTGCGGGTGTAGGCGGAGGTGTCGCTGGTGCCCAGGACCCAGTGGGCGAGGTGGTCGCCGGCGAAGGCGCGGGCGCTGCCGTTGGGCAGCACGCGGGCCTCGTCGGCGGGGAGGCGGTCGAGCAGGTACTCCCGGAAGGCGGGGTGGTAGAGGAGGCGGCGCCCGGCCTCGGCGCGGTCGTCGAACTCGCGGAAGGTGATGCCGTCGGGGGCGTCGGGGGTGTAGATGACGATGCTGGGGACGCTGGCGGGGTTGCGCACGCCGAAGACGAGGAGGTCGCGCACGGGGGTGCCGCGGTAGGTGACCTGGCGGACGACGACCTCGTGACCTTCGACGCGGGCGCGGTGGGCGGGATCGGGGGCGTCCAGGGCGGCCTGGACCCAGCGGAAGCCACGCTCGGCGCGGTCGGTGCGGAAGGAGCGGGGGGCGTCGTCGAGGTAGTAGGAGAGTCGGGCTTCGGCGGCGAGCAGGCCCATGTGGGCGCGCTGCAGGCTGGCGGCGTGTTCGCGGCGCAGGGGTGCGTCGGGTCCGGTGTGGAAGGTGGTCTGGATCAGGGCGGGGTAGCGGGTGGCCAGGTCGAGGTCGCGGACGAGCCGGCGGAGGGCGGCATCGTCCAGGGCGGGCAGGGGCGTGCCGTCGCCGGCCTGGGCGCTGAGGCGGACCGGGTCGAAGGCGGCGAGGTTCTGGTAGGCGAGGTCGAGCAGGCGGATGTGGACGGGGGCGTGGCCCTGGAAGAGGGCCTGGAGCGATTCCAGTCGGGCGGCGGGGTCGGCGTTACGGTCGATCCGGACCTGGATGTCGGCCGGGTCGTGGGTGACCCCCAGGGCGCGCAACCGTTCGCCCAGGGCGGCGATGGCGTAGTCGGTCAGCGAGGGCGGGGCGGTGAGGCCGGCCTGGTCCTCGCGGGTGGTGATCGCGTCGAGGGTGGTGCGATAGGCGTCCTCGGCGTCGCGCCAGTGCTGGGCCACGGGGGCGGGCACGCGGGCCAGGCGCTGGGCGTTGAAGGCTTCCATGAGGGTGCCGTGGCGGACGGCGAGCAGGGCGGTGACGTCGACGGCGCGATCCAGGCGCAGGGCGTCGACCACGGTGTCGGCGAGGAGGGCGTCGCGGGCCTGGCCGTCGCGGGCCAGGGCGAACTCGAAGCCGGCCTGGGTGAGCTTGTCGCCTTGCACGGCGATCAGGCGCGCCACGAGGGTCTCGAAGGGCGGAGCGGCGAGGGGTCGGGAGGTGACGAAGGGGTCCGGGCCGAGGTGGGCCAGGTGCTGGCGGGCGATGCCGGGCAGGTCGGGCTGGGCGGCGAGGGCGCGGCGGGCGCGTTGTTCCAGGGCGGCGTGGGCGTCGTCGAGGCGGGGGAAGGTCTCCCAGCCGCGCTGGGTGGAGAAGAGCAGGACGCGGCCGGGGGTGCGCCGGTCCTGGAGGAGGAGGACGCCGGCGTAGGGGGTGTCGCCGAACAGCGGCTCGCGCACGGCCAGGTGGGTGGGCAAGGCGCCGGTGGCGGCCTGGAGGTCGCGGGCCAGGGCGAGGGCGTCGTCGTCGAAGGTGCCGTCGGCGTGGCCCAGCAGGGCCAAGTCGAGGGCGGCGGTGGCCAGGTGGGCGGCGAGCGTGGCGCGGCGGGAGGCGCCGGCGGGATCCTCGGCGGGGGAGGCCAGCCAGAAGGCGTCGAGGGCGGAGCGGTAGGGGCCGATGGCGGCGTTGTCGAGGGTATCGGGCAGGGCCGGCAGGGCGGCGGTCTGGGTGGCCAGCCAGGCCTGGAGGCCGACGAGGCGGTCGAAGGCGTCGGTGGCCGCCTGGTAGGGACTCTGGGAGAG
>NZ_JBFUPQ010000033.1:0-784 GCF_041360655.1 Luteibacter sp. RCC_6_2
GGCGCCCTTCGTCGCGTGGTCGCCCACAAGCTGGCCCATCGCTGGGCACCCCAGCAGATCAGCGGATGGCTTGCCCGACGCTATCCAGACAACGACAGTATGCGGGTGTCCCACGAAACCATTTATCGAAGCCTGTTCATCCAGGCCCGCGGCGTGCTTAAAAAGCAGCTCCTGGCGCATCTGCGCACCCAGCGATCGGTCCGTTACCCGCAGGCGCAGGGGCGTCACGGCAAGGGCCGCAAGGGCGGCCCTAACCTGATTGCCCAGGCCCTGACGATCAGCCAGCGCCCCGCCGAAGCGAATGACCGGGCGGTACCCGGTCACTGGGAAGGCGACCTGCTAGCCGGCACGATCCACTCGCATATCGTCACGCTCGTGGAGCGGCGATCACGCTTCGTGATGCTGATCAAAATTCCCGCTCGCGACAGTGCGACCGTCGTGGATGCCGTGGCCAAACACATCCGCCGGCTGCCGGCCGAGCTGAAGCGCTCGCTGACCTGGGATCGCGGTCCGGAGATGTACCAGCACCAGCGTTTCAAACTGGCCACCGACCTGCAGATCTATTTCTGCGACCCGCATAGTCCCTGGCAACGCGGATCCAACGAAAACACCAACGGCTTGCTTCGCCAGTACTTCCCCAAGGGCCAGGACGTGAGCCATTACACCCAGGCCCAGCTCAACGCCGTGGCCAAGGAACTTAACCAGCGACCTCGGCAGACGCTGGACTTCCAGAGCCCTGCCGAGGTACTCAATCAAACTGTTGCATCGACCGATTGAGATCGCC
>NZ_JBFUPQ010000034.1:0-758 GCF_041360655.1 Luteibacter sp. RCC_6_2
CGGCTTGTGTCTTTCCGAAGGGCTAGGCTTGGAGGTGAGAGCGGAGTGCGGCAAGCCGATGGACGGCAGTGCCGCGAGCACGTGTGGGAGCTAGGGCTGCCGCACTCCCTCCACTAAAGCCCGAACAGTTGCTCGAGTCGTACCTCGAATTCACAAGCCGGGGCATGGTGGAGGTGCTCTCACTGCCGATCGTACTCCGGAGTGAAGCCATGAGCATCTTTGTAGGTATCGATGTGGGCAAAGCCACGCTGGACGTGGCGTGCCATCCCCGCGGACCCGGCGGGCGCTTCGACAACTCGCCCCGAGGGCACCGCGCGTTGCTTGAGGCGCTGGCGCCACAGGCGGTCCAGCACATCGCCATCGAGGCCACGGGCGGTTACGAACGAGGCATCCTCGACGCCTTGGCCCAGGCCGGCTATTGCGTCACGCGCCTGGCCTCGCACCGGGCCACCGCCTATGCACGGGCCCTGGGCCACTTCGCCAAGAGCGATGCCCTGGACGCGCAGGTCCTGGCCCGCATGGCCGCCCACGTCCCGCCCCAACCGTATCAATCGCCCTCGCCCGAACGCGCGGAACTGGCCGAGTTGCTGCGTTGCCGTCTGCAACTGGTCGGTCAGCGCGATGACAATCGCCGCCGCCTGGCGCAGACCCGGCTGGCCGCGGCACGGCACGCCCTGCAGGCCATGATCGATGCGGCCAAGGTCCAGATCGCCGACCTGGACAAGCGCATCGCCACCGCCACGACGGCGGCGGCGCCC
>NZ_JBFUPQ010000035.1:0-542 GCF_041360655.1 Luteibacter sp. RCC_6_2
GTCGGGCGGGGGTTTTCGATTCGGCTCCTGCCTCAGCGAAAACGATCGGCCGTCCAGGCCGATCCCCTTCGGGCCTTTTCCGCCCGCCCCTCCTCGGCTCCTCATGTCGCGCCAAGGGTGGCGCCCGGCAGCTCTCTCGACACCGCAGTGGGTGGGTGGAAAGAGCAACGCTCGCCCGATGCGGCATGCCGCATGCCACTCGCCGTGCCGCTGGTCACTTGCCGCACCCAGGTGGGAAGCGGGCTGGCCCGCGATGCCTCAACCTTTTTTGCTGGCGAAAGAAGCTTTGCGATGATCGGGCGAGGCTTGTCACCGCTCGCTCAGTGGCAGTGCACAGCCTCGTTCGCTCGACATAGGGTGGCGAATCGCGGGCCAGCCCGCTTCCCACCCGGATGAGGGGGATTCACACGCAACGGCATCCATCCAAGTCGCGGGCGTTGCTTAGGCCACTCGACCCCCTCCGTGCCGGAAGAGCCGTCGGCCGCCACCCTCGTGGCGACTTGTGGAACCGAGGAGCGCCGGGCGAAAAGGCCCGTCAGGGG